>JAVQXS010000207.1:0-3650 GCA_033578065.1 Thermoleophilia bacterium | reverse complement strand
TCGCGCGAGATGCGGCGGCACTCCATGGTCGGGTCGTTGATCGGCGGCTCTCTTTCGCGGCCACTTGTGCGCTACCTCATCGACGACCCGGTGGAGCGCGACTCCCGGCAATCGTACATGGTGCAGCTTGCCGACCTGAACGCCTACGCCGCGTACCGCAAGGAGCGCCCAGACCCCCTCTTCCCCGCGACGATGTGGGATGATCTTGGTGACGCGATCCTCACCGAAGCGAACAAGATCTTCGTCTCCCGCGGCCTCGAGCGGCCCGGGATCGTCTGCGGCCCGCGCTAGAAAGGGAACCCCCCAGCTTTCGCCGGGGGGCGGGCTGGCAGGCCTACTACCAACCAGGATGGTCGGCGCCGCCCACGGCTGCTGCCGACGTCGAGGAGAGGCTGTCGCGCTGCCGCCGCTCTGCCGGTCGCTGGTAGCGTCCTACCCGATGGAGAGGTGGGGGCTCGATGGGCGCGTGATCGCCGTCACCGGCGCCGCGGGGAGCCTCGGGCCGGTTGTCGCTCCCCGGCTCGCATCCGCAGGAGCGCGCCTCTCCCTGAACGGTCGTCGGCGGCCTCCGCTCGAGGAGCTCGCCCGGGAGGTCGGAGGCGCGGAGGTCGCGGCCGTCGACCTCCTCGACGCCGAGGCGACCACGGGCTGGGCGGACGACCTCGTCCGGCGGCACGGGCACGTCGACGGGCTCGTCCACCTCGTCGGCGGCTGGCGTGGAGGGACGCCGATCGAGGAGTCGCCGCGCGAGGACTGGGACGTCCTCCACGCGCACCTCGTCTCGACGACGCAGAACGTCACGCGAGCGTTCGCCCGCCACCTCATGGCGAGCGGCCGCGGTCGGTTCGTCATCGTCTCGAGCGGCCAGGCGCAGGCGCCGACGCACACGAACGCTGCCTACGCAGCCGCGAAGGCGGCGGCGGAGGCGTGGACGTTCGCGCTCGCCGACCGCTTCCGGGGCACGGGGGCGACCGCGAACGTCGTCGTCGTCGGCGCCATCGTCACCCCGCGCCTGCGCGCGGAGAGCCCTGAGCGGGACTTCTCGACGTTCACGCCGGCGGAGGAGATCGCAGAGGCGATCGCGTACCTCTGCTCCGACGCGGCCTCGTCGATGAACGGGCAACGGTTGACGCTCCGCGGCGCTGCGTGAGCCGGTGGCGGGCGTCGGGAGCGCCGCTCCTCCCGGCCGTCAGAGGTTCCAGCCGCCCGCGACCTCGAGCACCTGGCCCGTCACGTAGCGTGCCTCCTCGGAGAGGAGGTAGCGGACCGCGGCGGCGACCTCGTCGATGCGGCCGACGCGTCCGATCGGGATCTCCGCGAGGGGCTTCGTCCTCGAGTTCTCGATCACGCCTGGCGCGACGACGTTGGCGGTGATCCCACTCGCGGCCTCGGCGCGCGCGATCGCCTTCGTGAGGAGCACGACCCCGGTCTTCGCGATCGCGTAGGCGACGAGCGAGGGGCGGGCGACGAGGTTCTGCGCGCCCGCGTAGCCGATGTTCACGATCCGCCCGCCGCCCGCCGCTCGCATGAGAGGCAGCGCGGCGCGGCAGGTCGCGAAGGTCGCCTCGAGGTTCGTCGCGAGGACGTCGTCCCACTCCTCGAACGTCAGCTCCTCGAGCGGGCGGTAGACGTAGTTGCCGACGTTGTTGACGAGCACCCGCAGCGAGCCGAGGCCCGCATGGGCGTCGAGGACGAGCCGCGCCGCCGCCCCCCGGTCGGTGAGATCCGCGCGCAGGATGAGGCCCCGCACGCCGAGGCGCTCGACCTCGGCTCGAGCCTCCTTGGCCTCGCGCTCCGAGCTCCGGTAGTGGATCGCGACGTCGAAGCCGGCGCGGGCGAGCTCGAGCGCGATCCCCCGCCCGATCCCGCGTGCGGCGCCGGTGACGAGGGCTCCGCCGCTCATCTGGCGAGCGCGTCCCGCGCGAGGCGCTCTCGCCGTGCCTGGAGCGTCGGGAGCAGGAGGAGCGAGACGAGGACGAGCCAGAGGTAGACGACCGGCTCGCCGGCGAGGAGGCAGAGCCCGAGGACGGCGAGCTGCGTCGAGAGGCCGAGGTTGGCGAGGATCGAGGCCGTGGCGCGATCGTGGTAGGCGAGGGTGGCGCGCACGACGCGCCTGGCATCCTTCTCCGCTCCGAGGACGGCTCGCAGGCGGCGCTCGGAGAAGCGGCGGACGAGGCGATCCTGGGGGGCGAAGAGCGCGCTGTACGCCGCGGCGAGGGCCCGCTCGGCTCGGCTTCCCGTCGCCGGGGGAGGCCGTGAGGGCTCTCCGTGTGCCTCTCGGTAGAGCTCCGAGACGTTGAAGTCGACGGTGAGGACGAGCGTGAGCGCGAGGAACGCCGCGAGCGCGAGCCACCGCTCGCCTGTCACTGCTGCGAGCGCGGCGAAGAGGGAGACGTTCACGGCGAGGTCGACGACGGTGTCGAGGTAGCGCCCGAGGAGCGTCACTCGCCCGCTCGCGCGCGCGAGCCGTCCGTCGGCGTTGTCGAGCACCGTCCGTGCCTGGAGGAGGAGGGCAGCCGCCACGAGCTCCTCGCGTGCGAGCAGGCCGGCGGCCGCGAGGCCGATCGCGCCGTGCGCGACCACGAGGGTCGCTGGCGCGAGCCGCGTCCGAGCGAGGAGGCGGACGAGTCCGTTCGCGACGGGCCCGAAGGCGAGCGTCACCGCGAGCTCCTCCACGGGACGGCTCGATCTCGGCTCGACGGCGAGCGGCGGCGCGGGGTTCTCGCTCGAGGCCGACATGGGGCTCGGTCGATCGTAGATACTGCGGCCGTGGCGACTCCGGATCAGTGGCAGGAGGTCGAGGGCGCCCTCGAGCGGACGTTCACCTTCTCGAGCTTCCGCGACGCGCTCGCGTTCGTGAACCGGGTCGGCGAGCTCGCCGAGGCCGAGAACCACCACCCCGACATCGCGATCCACTACAACCGGGTGACGCTCCGCTGGTGGACCCACTCCGCGGGCGGCATCACCGATCGGGACCGCGAGCTCGCCGTGGAGAGCGCCGCGCTCGCTAAGTAGGGCGTCAGTTCCCGCTCGTGCCCTTCACGACGACCACCGGGCACGCGACGTGGTGGAGCACGTGCTGGCTCACGGAGCCGAGCAACGCTGCCGTGAGCCCGGAGCGGCCGCGCGAGCCGACGACGACGAGATCGGCCTCTCGCGCCGCCTCCTCGATCGCCTCGCCCGCGCCGCCCTCGACGAGCCGGCGCTCGATCGGCACGGGCTCTCCGTCGGGGAACGCGTTCGCGAGGATCGTCTCGAGCTCCGCCTCGACCGCCTCGCGCTCGGCCTCGAGCGCGCCCGCGTAGTCGATCGCGGGCATCGGCATCATCCCCGGCTCCGCCATGGGGGCTGGGGGGACGAACGACCACGCGTGCACCGCGACGAGTCGCGCGCCGCGGAGCGTCGCCTCCTCGGCCGCCCAGCGCAACGCCGCCTGCGAGGGCGCCGAGCCGTCCACGCCGACGACGATCGTCTCGCTCACGCCCGCAGCCTACGCGACTGCGCGCCCGCGGGCCGGTCGACGCCGGCTACCGTGCGCCCGTGGCGGCGGAGGTGACCGTATGCGAGGTCGGACCTCGGGACGGACTCCAGAACGAGGCGGAGGTGCTCGCGCCCGAGATCCGGGCTGAGCTCGTCGAGCGTCTCGTCGC
>JAVQXS010000206.1:0-3702 GCA_033578065.1 Thermoleophilia bacterium | reverse complement strand
CGGAACGTGCGCATGGCGGACGAGCTCGCGTCCGTCGCGGCGCTCGAGCACCTCCATGACCTCGGCCACCGCAGGATCGGTCTCGTCGCGGGCCCGAGCGGCAACGACCCGGGAGCTCGCCGCGCAGCCGGCTTCCTCCGCCGCGCGCGCGAGCTCCGCCTCGCGCTCGCGCCCGTCGCGGAGGAGGCGTTCACCGAGGACGGCGGGGCGCTCGGGGCGCGCACGCTCCTCGAGCGCCACCCGCAGCTCACGGCGATCGTCACCGGCGGCCTGAGCCAGGCGATCGGCGCGCTCCACGCAGCCTGGGAGCTCGGGCTCCACGTCCCCGACGACCTCTCGCTCGTCACGATCGACGACCTCGAGCTCGCGCGCTACCTGCGACCGCCCCTGACGACGGTGCGCATGCCGCTCGCCGAGCTCGGCGCGGCGGCCGTCGACGCCGTGCTCCGCCAGCTCCGCGGCGAGGAGCCGCACGATGTCGTCGTCGCGACGACGCCCGAGGTCGTCGTGCGCGGGTCGACGAGGGCGCCCCGGTGATCGTCCTCCGCTCCTCGGAGCTCCTCGCCCTCGTCGACCCGCGACACGGGGCGGAGGTGCTCGAGCTCATCCACCTCCCCACGGGGCGGCGTCTCCTCGCGCGTCCGCCCTTCTCGACCCTGGCGCCGCTGGGAGGGGATCTCCCGGAAGACCGGTGGACGGCCTCCTACCGAGGGGGATGGCAGGTCGTCGCGCCGAACGCGGGCGCGCCGTGCGAGGTCGACGGCGTCCGCCACGGCTTCCACGGCCGCGCCTCCAATGACCCCTGGGAGACGCTCGCGGCCGAGGAGAGCTCCGCCCGCTTCCGCTGGCAGGGGCATGGCCTCGAGCTCCTCCGAGAGCTCGTCCTCGATGGCGGAAGCCTCACCGTTCGCCTCGAGGCGCGAGGTCTCGTGGAAGGCGCCCCCCTCGTCGTGCTCGAGCACGTGGCGCTCGGCCTCGAGCTCCTCGATCCGGAGATCGAGATCACGCTCCCCGCCGGACGCGCCTACGAGCTGAGCGAGACGGACGGCCCCCCGCTCCCGCCCGACGATGCGCCCACCTGGCCGGAGGTGCTCCTCCTCGACGGATCCCGCGAGCGCGCCGATCGATGGCCACTCGCCGAGCCGCGGAGCAGGCTCCTCGCGGTCGCCGAGCTCCCCGAGGGGTACGCGCGCGTCCGCAATCCGAGGACGGGGCTCGCCGTCGAGCTCGACTGGGAGACAGACTGGATGCGGCACCTCTGGCTCTGGCACGAGGCGCGCCGCTACGGCGGCATCTGGCGCGGGCAGGCCGAGCTCCTCGCCCTCGAGCCGACCTCCGTGCCGCATCCCCTCGGCCTCGCCACCGCGCTCGAGCACGGCCAGGCACGGCGCCTCGCGCGCGGGGAGGCCGCACGGTACCGCCTCCGCCTCGTCGTCGCGGGCGAGTGAGGATCCCGCCCCAAGCTCAACCTGCGAGAGTTCGCGCATGACCGCGGCCCCCTCGACCGACCGCCTGGGCGCCGTCGTCGTCACGGGAGCGGCAGCGGGCCTCGGGCTCGCCATCGCGCGGCTCCTCGCGGAGGAGGGAACGAGCGTCGTCGGCGTGGACGTCGACGCCGCCGGGCTCGAGCGCGCCCAGTCAGAGATCGGGCTCGAGGCGATCGTCGGCGATGTCGCCGACTGGGCGACGCACGAGCGCGCCGCCGACGCCGCCGAGGCCGCCGGCCGCCTCGCGGGCTGGGTGAACAACGCCGGGATCGACCTCCAAGGGGCAGCGCACGAGGTGACGCCCGAGGAGGTGGAGCACGGTCTCCGCGTCCTCCTCGGCAGCGCCATCGCCGGGAGCGCGGTCGCCGTGCGACGCATGCTCCGATCGGGAGGAGGCGCGATCGTGAACGTCTCCTCCATCCAGGGGGTCGTCGCCTTCCCTCGCTACCTCGTGTACGGCGTCGCGAAGGCGGGGATGCTCCAGATCGCGCGCTCGATCGCCGTCGACTACGGGCGCTACGGCATCCGCTGCGCGACCGTGCTCCCGGGGACGATGGACACGCCGCTCACGCGCTCGACGCTCCCTGCCGACCTCCCCCTCGAGGAGGCGCTCGCGCGCGAGGGCGAGCTCGCGCCGCTGGGACGGGTTGCCCGAGCCGAGGAGGTGGCCGAGGTCGTCTGCTTCCTCCTCTCCGAGCGCTCGTCGTACGTCAACGGCGCCGCGCTCGTCGTCGATGGAGGCGCGAGCGCACGCTGCTACGCCTACCCCCCGCTCGACCTCGCCGTGCCGCCTACCGGTCGAGGAACGCCCCGTCCACCCGAAGCACCGAGCCGCTCGTGAAGGAGGCAGCGTCGGAGGCGAGCCAGACGGCCGCCTCCGCGACCTCCGCTACGCGGCCGAGGCGCGGGATAGCGTGCATCTCAGCGAGACGCTTCCGCTCCTCAGGGTCGGTCACGGTGTCGGTCATCCCGCCGTCGATCACCCCCGGAGCGAGGGAGTTCGCCCGCACCCCCTGCGCCCCGTACTCGACCGCGATCTGCCGGACGAGCATGTCCACCCCAGCCTTCGAGGCGCAGTAGGCGGCGTCGTTCGGCCACACCTTGTAGGCAGCGACGCTCGTGAGCGCGATGATCGATCCTCCTCCCGCGGCCACGAGGTGCGGGAGCGCCGCGCGGCAGGCGTAGAAGACTCCGGAGAGGTTCACCGCGATGGTCGCGTCCCACGAGGCGACGCTCAGCTCGCCGACGGGCAGCCACTCGCAGTCCACCGCAGCGGCGGCGACGAGGGTGTCGAGACCCCCGAGGAGCGCCGCAGCCTCGTCCACGGCGGCAGCCGTCGCCTGCGCGTCCGAGACGTCGAAGGGCAGCGCGTACGAGCCCGGAAGCTCCTCGGCAAGCTGGGCGAGCGCCTCCTTCCGCCTGCCGCCGAGGGCGAGCCGCGCGCCCTCGCTCGCGAAGGCGCGCGCGATCGCCGAGCCGAGCCCGCCGCTCGCCCCCGTGATGAGCGCTCGTCTGCCTTCGAGCCGCCTCATGGTGCCGAGTATCCCAGTCCCTCAGAGCTTCCGACCGGGTGCAGGCGCCCTCGCGCCAGCGGGCGGAGGGACGACGACCGTCGCGAGGCAGAGCGCCCCCACGAGAGCGAGCGCGACCCCGTCGCCGAGACCGTCCCTGAGCGCCCCGGCGGCGACGGAGCCGACGAGCGCTCCAGGAGCGAAGGCGAGGTTCATGAGCGCGAAGCCGAGCGCTTGGGGGGCGCCGACCCGCTCGACCTCCGCGGCGAGGAGCGCCGTCCCCGAGACGAGCACCGCGACGAGCGCGAGCCACGAGATCCCGAGGAGCGCCGCGACCGCCGCCTGCGAGTCGATGGCCGCGATCGTGGGCGTCGCTGCGGCCGCGAGCAGGAGACCCGTGCGGATCGGGGGAAGCGGCCCCACGCGATCCGTCCAGCGGCCCGCGAGGACGCTCCCGAGCCCCTGAGCAGCGCCAGCGACGAGGAAGGAGAGCGCGATCGTCGCCGCCGTCGCTCCGAGCTCCGCAAGCCGGAGGGAGACGACGACCGCCGTCGCGCCGAAGAGGAGACCGGGGAGCGCCTGGAGGAGGAGCGCGTAGGGGATGCCACGCCGCAGGGCAAGGGCGACGTAGGCGGCAAGCGCAGGCGCGTGCGAGGCGCGTGGCGCCTCGAGCGCGAGCGAGGAGAGCCCGAGGATGGCCGCGA
>JAVQXS010000205.1:0-3705 GCA_033578065.1 Thermoleophilia bacterium | reverse complement strand
ACGAGGCGGAGCGGCTCTCCTGCGGCGATCCGCACCTGCTCCCGGACGATGTCGATCCCGGTCACGAGCTCGGTCACCGGATGCTCGACCTGGAGGCGGCAGTTCACCTCGATGAAGTGGAAGCTCCCGTCCGGGCCGAGGAGGAACTCGAACGTGCCAGCGTTCCGGTAGCCGATCGCTCGACAGGCGCGCTCGACCGCGGCCTCCATCTCCTCCCGGAGCGTCCCATCGAGCGCCGGGGACGGCGACTCCTCGACGAGCTTCTGGTGGCGGCGCTGGATCGAGCACTCGCGCTCCCCAAGCGTGAGCACGCCGCCCTCCCCGTCGCAGAGCACCTGGATCTCGACGTGGCGGGCGGGCGAGAGCGCCTTCTCGAGGTAGAGGGAGGGGTCGCCGAAGGCCGACTCCGCCTCCGCGCGGGCCGCACCGTACGCGCTCTCGAGCTCCTCCTCGCTCGCGACGAGCCGCATCCCCTTGCCCCCGCCACCGGCGGCCGCTTTCAGGAGCACCGGGTACCCCGCCTCCGCCGCCGCGCGCCGGAGCTCGTCGAGCGACGCCGCGCCGTCGCTCCCTGGGACGAGGGGAACGCCGGCCTCGCGCATCGCCTCCTTCGCGCGCACCTTGTCGCCCATCCGCTCCATGACCTCGGCCGAGGGGCCGATGAAGACGAGGTCGTTCTCCTCGCACGCTCGCACGAACGACGGGTTCTCGGAGAGGAACCCGTACCCCGGATGCACCGCCTCGCAGCCGGTCGTCTCCGCCGCCGCGACGAGCGCGGGGATCGAGAGGTAGCTCGCGGCGGCGGGCGGAGGCCCGATGCAGACGGCGCGATCGGCGAGCGCCACGTGCGGCGCCTCGCGGTCGGCGGTCGAGTGCACGGCGACGGCCTCGACGCCGAGCTCGTGGAGAGCGCGGATGACGCGCACGGCGATCTCCCCGCGGTTCGCGACGAGGACGCGCGAGAACATCGGGCTAGAGCGGCGGGGGAGCGGCGAGGGGCTCGATCTCGAAGAGGAGCTGCCCGTACTCGACCGGTTCGCCGTTCTCGACGTGGATGGCCCGCACGACGCCCTCGACCTCGGCCTTGAGCTCGTTGAAGAGCTTCATCGCCTCGAGGAGGCAGAGGGTCTGCCCTGGGGAGACGACGTCTCCGACGTCCACGAACGGGGGCGCTCCCGGCCCCGGGGCGCGGTAGAAGACGCCGACCATCGGCGACTCGACGCGCACCGCGCCCGGCGCGACGGCCGGCTCCGTCGGCGCCACGTCCTCCGCGACGGCGGTCGCCGAGGGGCTGCCGACGGCCGCGAGCGCAGGCTCGTCAGCCCGCCGGACGGAGACGCGCATGCCCTCGTCCTCGATCTCGATCTCCCCCACGCCGCTCTCCTGGACGATCCGCACGAGCTCGCGGATGCGCTCTCCCCGCTCTGCCTCCGCGTCCTCGGCGACGAGCGCCCGGCCGGGAGCGTGCCGCGCGCGCACGTTGCGCAGGAGCGCCTCGGCGTCCGCGCCGAACATCGCGATGAGGACGAGCTCCTCCTCGCTCGCGGCAAGACCTTCCGCTCGCTCTCGGACGTCGTCGGCGGTCGGTGGGTCGTCGAGGAGCGCGGCCCGGGGGGCGAGGAGCTCCACCGCCCGCCGCACCCCGGGGTCGATCGGCTCCGGCGGCGAGCCGTACCCGCCCTGGACGAGCACGCGGAACTCGTCCACGACCGTTCCGTAGCGGCGGGCCTCGAGCACGTGGAGGAGCGCCTGCGAGGCGAGGATCTGTCCAATGGGGGCGGCGAGGGGCGGCCAGCCCGCCTCCGCGCGCACCCGGCCCACCTCCTCGAGCACCTCGAGTAGGCGATCCGAGGCAGCGTGGGCTCGCAGGTGGACGTCGAGGGCGGCGACGAGCCCAGCCGGGAGGTCGTACTCGGCCGCTCGGACGGCGATCCGCGGGGGGACAGGCGCGACGGGTTCATCGCCGATGTGCTCGTCGATGACGTCCGCCGCCTCCCAGAGCTTCGCGACGTCGATGCCGACCGGCGTGCCGAGACCCTCGAGCGCCTCGGCGAGCGACTCCGAAGACACCCGATGGAGGGTGAGCGCGAGCGGGTACACGGCGGTGGCGACGAGGTCGGCGCCCGCAGTGACTGCCGCGAGCGCGGAGGCGAGCCCGGTCCCCGCTGCCCCTTGCACGTAGAAGCCGACGGGGAGGCCGCTCGCCGCGGCGACGCGGGCCACGAGCTCCTGGGCCCGGTGGGGGACGAGCGCTCCGGTCGGGTCGTTGACGATGACTCGCGTCGCGCCGAGCTCGGGGAGCTTGCGCGCCTCCTCGACGAGCGCGTCCGTCGCCTCTGTGCGCCCCGGGCTGTAGACGAGGCCCGCGTGGAAGGCGCCGCCCGCGCGGGTGATCGCGAGCCCTGCCTCCCGGAGGTTCGAGACGTCATTCAGCGGGTCGTGGAGACGGAAGACCGCGATACCGTTCTCCGCAGCGCAGGCGATGAACCGCTCCACGATGTCCGTCGACACCGGCCTCGACCCGACGAGGAAGCGCCCTCGGAGCGCGATCCCGAGCGGTGTCTCCACGCGGGAGCGGAGCGCTCGGATGCGCTCCCAGGGCGTTTCGACCCCGCGGCGGACGCTCGCGTCGAAGACCCCACCTCCAGAGATCTCAAGGCACGCGAAGCCAGCCCCGTCGAGGATCTCCGCCACCCGCAGCACCTCGGCGGTCGGCAGCCGCCCGGCGAGCGGCTCCTGCGAGAGGAGGCGGATGGTGGTGTCGACGAGCTTCGGCATGGGAGGCACCTTAGCGACCCCTCCCCCGGCCGGCGAGCACGCCGGAGGCGCTCAAGCTCGGGAGATGTAGCGCCCCTCGCGCGGATCGACCCTGATGCGGTCGCCGGTGTCGATGAAGAGCGGCACGCTCACGACCGCGCCGGTCTCGAGGGTCGCCGGCTTCATGACGTTCGTGACCGTGTCCCCCCGAACCGCCGGCTCGGTCGAGGCGACCGTGAGCTCGACCGAGGCGGGGAGCTGGATCCCAGCGGGCTTCCCATCGACGGTGAGCATCTGGACCGTGCTCGACGGGGCGAGGTAGGGGAGCTCGTCGGCGACCTCGGCGTGCGGAAGCCCGAACTGCTCGAAGGTCTCCTCGTCCATGAAGTGCGCCTCGGTCCCGTCGTCGTAGAGGAACTGGACGCTCTTCACCTCGGTGTGGACGCGCGGGACCTTCTCGCCCGCGCGGAACGTTCGATCGACGACGGCCCCGGAGTCGAGCGCCTTGAGCTTCGTGCGCACGAATGCGGCGCCCTTGCCGGGCTTCACGTGCTGGAACTCGACGATCCGCCACACGGCGCCATCGACCTCGATGTGCATGCCGTTGCGGAACTGGTTCGTGGAGACCGTCTCGGCCATGCGGCGGAAGTCTAGAGCCCGCGGAGCGCCCCACTCGTCACGTCGTAGACGTACCCCGAAGCCCCGAACGAGGAGGGGAGAAGGTGGGAGCTCCGGATGCGCCGGACGCCCGCGCGGACGCTCTCCTCGACGTCGGGGAAGGGGAGGAAGTCGACGTCGGAGCCTGCTCCGACGAGCGCTCGCAGCTCGTCGTTCGACGCGCCCTCCAGGCCACAGCCTGTGTGGCCGATGACGAGCGCCTCCTCGGTGCCGAGCACGGCGTGTGAGATCGCGAGCGAGCGCAGGACGTCGTCCGTCACGACGGCGCCC
>JAVQXS010000204.1:0-3706 GCA_033578065.1 Thermoleophilia bacterium | reverse complement strand
GCGCAGCCTCCCAGGGGGGAGGGTCGAGGAGGAGGACGGAGAACGCGGCGAGCGAGGCAGCGCCGAAGGCGAGCGCGAAGCGCGCGAGCCTGCGCGCGTCTCGGGCAGGGTACGTCGCCCACAGCGGCGCGACGAGCAGCGCGGCGAACTTCGCCCATCCTGCGAGCGCGACGGCTACCCCTCGCGCCGTCGCCGAGGAGGACGCCCAGAAGCCGAGCACGAGGAGCGCCGGCACGAGCGCGTCGTTCGTGTTCGCGTTCAGCGCGTACCCCGTGAACGGGTACGCCACCCACGCGAACGCGAGGAGCGCCGCAAGCCGGCTGCCGCCGAAGCGACGACCGACGGCGAGAAGAGCGACGACGACGAGGAGGTCGAGCGCGATCGAGGTGACGTGGGCGGCAGGGAGGGCGTCCCACTTGCCGCTCCAGGGGAAGAGCGCCGTCGCCGGCACGTAGGCGAGGTACGAGACGGGGCCGTACGTGTCGCCCCGCTCGACCGCCGCCTCGCAGCGGCCGTTCGTCTGGATCCGCTCGCGGACTTCTCCCTCCGCGTCAGCCGGGCCGCAGGGCTCGAGGTCGCCGCGTTGGGGCATGTGCCCGTACGGCATCTCCCCCTCGAGGATGCGGCTGGCGCCGACGACGTTCGCGAGGCCGACGTCGATGACGCTCGACCCCTCGACGTTGAGCCCAACCCGGAAGCCGAGGAGGAAGACGCAGACGACGGCGAGCGCCCACGTCGGCCACACCGGGCGTAGCGGCGCGTCCCGCCCCCGCACGCCGACGAGGAGCCCGCGCACGAGCAGGTAGACGAGCGGCGGGTACGCGAGAGGGACGCTCGCGAAGATCTCGCCCCGGTTGAAGAAGACGAGCGAGACGGAGAACGAGAGGAGCACGAGCAGGTCGAGGTTGCCGAGCGAGAGCGGACGCCGCAGGTCGGCGAGGCCGAGGAAGAAGAGGAGGCAGAGCGCGCCCCACACGTACGGGTCGAGGAGCACCTTCCCGCCGAACGCCCCCTCGCGGCCGCGCGCCATCTTCCAGGCGACCTGGGGCCCGGTCCAGGCTTCGAGCACGTGCCCGCTCGCGTCCTCGACGACGACCTCGGCGACCTGTCCGGCGCTGCCCGACCACGCCTTCACGAGCCAGGTCCCCCGCTCTGCCCGGTACGTGGCGGCGGTCGTGGGATCCGGCGGGTAGCGCTCGAGCCAGCGAGCGACCTTCGGGTGCGCGAGCGCGATGCGGATCGCCGCCTCCTCGTCGAGCCGGGCGGAGGCGACGAAGGGCGGCTCCTCGAGCCGAGAGGTGGGCATCGAAGCCCCTGCCGCCGGCGCCGCCGCGACGACGGACGCGAGGAGGGCGCAGGCGAGAACGCGGTTCAGCGGATGGTGCCCGGCCCGAACGACCAGAGCTTGTTGCCGACGAAGTTCACCGGCGTCACGAGCACGATCGCCGTCGCCTGGGCGAGGACCTCGGGGAGTCCGGCGAGGACGAGCGTGTGGAGCACGAGGAGGTTGGCGCCGAGCGCGAGCGTCGAGACGACGAGGAAGCGAGCGCCCTGGTAGCCGATGTGGCCGCGCTGGGCGCGGAAGGTCCAGAGACGGTTCCACGTGTAGTTGTTCGTCACCGCGACGAGGAACGAGCACACCGCCGCCGGCAGGTAGTGGACGCCGACCCCGAGGACGAGGAGCGAGAAGACCGAGAGGTTGACGACGTAGCCGCTCGCGCCGACGAGGCAGAAGCGGACGAGCTGCGCCCAGTTCGAGCGCCTGCGGAGGCCCGCGCGAACGCGCGCCACCGAGTACTCGCCCGGGAGCGGCTGGGCCTCGGGAGCGGTCATGGTCATCGCAGGGTACTCGGGAGCGGGGTCGGCGCCTCCCCCACCTCGGTCAGTCATCGGCAAACCCTTCGTCGCCGAGGAGCGGCACGAAGCGACAGGGAATCGACGCCCGCTCCGCCGGGCCGCGCCGCGTCCGCACGACCTGGACGAGCTCCTGGCCGACGCGCGTGCCCCGAGGCAGGACGAGCCTCCCGCCCTCGACGAGCTGCTCGTAGAGCGCGCGCGGCACCTCGGGCGCCGCCGCGGCGACCGCGATCGCGTCGAACGGCGCCCACCCCGGAACGCCGAGCGAGCCGTCGCCGACGAGCGTGATCACCTCGCGGTAGCCGGCGCTGTCGAGCGCGGCCCGCGCCCGCTCCGCGAGCTCGGGCACGCGCTCGATGGTGACGACCTCGGACGCGAGCTCGGCGAGCACCGCCGCCTGGTAGCCCGATCCCGTTCCCACGTCGAGCACCCGCTCCCTCCCCGTGAGCTCGAGGAGCTCGCAGATCGTCGCGACGACGAAGGGCTGCGAGATCGTCTGCCCGTAGCCGATCGAGAGGGCGCCGTCCGCGTACGCGTGGGCCCGGAGCTCGGGCGGGAGGAAGAGCTCCCGAGGAACGTGCGCCATCGCGGCGAGCACCCGCTCGTCGCGAATCCCCCGCGAGCGCAGCTGGCGCTCGACCATCCGGGCCCGGCCCTCGGCGTCGGTGACGCCGAGCTCGCTCACCGAGCCGCGGGACGACCTCACTTCGCGAGCGTGCGCAGACCCGCGTAGCGGGCGGCGCGACGGCCGCGCGCGCGAGCCGCCGCGAGCGGCAGCATGGCAGCGAGCACGAATCCGGCGAGCGGCAGGAACGCGAGCAGGAGCACGAGCACGCCGAGGGCACCCACGTACGTCGCGAGCCCCATGCGCGTCGCGCCCCGCTCGAGCGCGCCGTGGACGACGATCGCAGCGGCACCGGCCCCCAGAAGCCCGCCGATGCCGCCGGCCACCACCTCCTCCCGGTTGTCGACGACGAGACCGAGGGAGCCGCCGAGCAGCGCGCCGAGGAGGACGGCGAGCGCGACGCCGACGCGGTTGACGGCGAGGATCCCAGAGAGCGCGAGCCCGAGCCCGAGCCCGAGGCCGAGCGCGACGCCGATCGAGTACCAATCGCCCACCCCGAGCAGTCTAGGCGGCGCCCTCGATCCGGGCGATGACCGCGAGCCCGAAGGAGGCGGCGCGGGCCCCGTCGACGACGCGATGGTCGAAGGTCACCGCCACCGTCCCCATCTGGCGGACGACGATCTCCCCGTCGTGGACGACGGGACGGGGAGCGATGCGCCCGACGCTGAGGATCGCGACCTCCGGGTAGTTGACGATGGGAGTCTGGAAGAGACCCGCGAGCTTCCCAGCGCTCGTCACCGTGAACGTCGAGTCCCGAAGCTCCTCGGGGCGGAGCGTCCCGCGCCGTGCCCCCTCGGCGAGACGGAGGACCTCTGCGTGGAGCTCCTCCACCGAGCGCTCGTCGACCCGACGGACGACGGGGACGACGAGGCCGCGGTCGGTCTGAACGGCGACCCCGAGGTCGTAGCGATCGAGGTAGACGATCTCGTCCCCCTCGAGCCGCGCGTTGAGCTCCGGGTACGCAGGCAGCGCGTCCGCGCACGCCTTGAGCACGGTCGCGACGAGGTACGGCAGGTGGACGTCGGAGAAGTCGCACTCCTCGACCCAGGTGACGGCTGGCACCTCCCGGTGCGCCCGTGCCAGGTGCTCGGCGATCGCGCGGCGCACGCCGCGGAGCGGCTCCCGACGGCCCTCGCCCCGCCCGGTAGGGGTCGCCGCCGCGCGCACGTCCTCCTCGGTGATCCTCCCCTCGGGTCCGCTACCGACGACGGCGGCGAGGTCGAC
>JAVQXS010000203.1:0-3720 GCA_033578065.1 Thermoleophilia bacterium | reverse complement strand
GGCCCCGCAACGGCGCCGTCCTTCGTCACGTGCCCGACGACGATGGTCGCGATCCCAAGCTCCTTCGCTGCGCGCAGGAGGCGTCCGGCCGCCTCCCGCACCTGGGCGACCGACCCTGGAGCGGATCCGAGTCCGGCGGCATGGAGCGTCTGCACGGAGTCGACGACGCAGACCTCTGGCCGCTCGGCCTCGAGCGTCGCGCAGACGGCCTCGAGCTCCGTCTCCGCGAGGATCGGTACCTCGTCCACCCCTCCCAGGCGACGCGCGCGCAGCGCGACCTGGGCTGGAGACTCCTCCCCCGTGACGAGGAGGACGCGCCTGCCAGCGCGCGCGATCGCTCCCAACGCGCTGAGCAGCAGGGTCGACTTGCCGACCCCCGGCTCGCCGCCGACGAGGACGAGAGAGGCGGGAACGAGGCCGCCCCCGAGGACGCGATCGAGCTCGTCGATCCCGGTCGAGATCCGCTCCGCTGCCATCGCCTCGACGTCAGCTAAGGCGACCGGCTGACGCGCGAGCGCTCGGACGGGCTCCTCGGCGCTCTCGAGCTCCTCGACGAGCGTCCCGAACGTCCCGCAGCCGGGACAGCGCCCGAGCCAGCGCGGGCTTGCCGCTCCGCACTCGGAGCAGACGAACCGGACGAGGAGCTTCGCCATCCGCCCAGTGTAGGGGCGGCGCCCGACGCCTCTGTCACGGGACTGCGACCTCTCGCTTGCAGTTCTCGCGCGCGTGGATAAGAGTCCAGGTGCACATCGGCGAGTTCCCCGACGGAAAGGCAGGTTCCATGGACCGCTTCAACGCCCTCGGACGCGGGTCGCAGCTCATGCTCGTCGGCAGCGTCCTCCTCCTCATCGTGAGCTTCTTCCGCTGGCAGGAGGTCTCGGTCGACCTCGGGCCGCTTGGGGAGACGAGCGGCGGCGTGAGCGCCTGGGACGACCTCGGCGGGATCCTCATGGGCGTCCTCACCATCGTCCTCATCGCTCGTATCGCCGCCAAGCTTGCCGCGGTCGAGATCCCCCTCCCCGTCTCCTACGCCCTGACGACAGCCGTCCTCGCGGCCGCGATCCTCATCCTCGCGGTGCTCAAGAACCTCACCGACGACTTCTCGACCTTCTGGAGCTACCTCGGCGTCGCCCTCGCAGTCGTGATCGCGATCGGCGCCTGGCTCGAGGTGAAGGGGGCAGGAGGCGTCGAGCAGCTCCGCAGCGAGGTCGCAGCGGTGAGCGCCGGCGGTGTCGCCGCGGCAGAGGCGGCACCTCCCCCGAGCGAGGCGCCGGCGGCTGAGCCGTCGCCCGCCGAGACGCCGACCGCGGAGGCCGGCGAGGCGGCGCCCGACGAAGGGGCAGGAGGAGCTGCGAGCGGGGCCCCAGAGGAGGGCGAGCGCAGCTGACGTCGCGCCGGGCACGGCCTGCGGCCTGTGCCCGGCGCTCAGGCAGCGGTCGACGCGTCCGTCGGCGCGGGCTCGCTCCCTGCGCCCTCGCAGGACGCTTCGCCCGCGCACCGTTGCCGTTTCCGCTCCCATCGGTACCCTGAGCCAGAGCAGCCGCTCCCTGCCGCTTCCGACAGCCGCGAGAGGGATCCGATGACGACGATCAGGAACCTGACGCTCGGCACGAAGCTCGTGCTCCTCGGCGCGGTCGCCTGCTTCGTGAACCTCTCGCTCACCTGGCAGCGCATCGAGGTCGACTTCGGGCCTGCTGGGAAGGCCGAGCGCCTCCTCGACGGCTGGGACGCGTGGGGGCTCCTCCTCGGGGCGATCTCGCTCGGGATCGTCGTCCTCACCGTGCTCGTCCGGCTCACCGAGGTCGAGCTGCCCGACACCGTCCGCTGGGATCGCGTCGTGCTCGCCCTCGCCCTCACGCTCCTCGCCGTCACGGTCGTGAAGAACCTCCTCGACGATGGCTCGACGATCGCGAGCTACGTTGGGATCGCGCTCGCCGCGCTCGTCGTCGTCGGCGCCTGGCTCGACGTCCGACGCGAGACCGCAGCGACCCGCTCCTCGACCGCGCGCGCCTAGCGCCTGCTCAGACGGCAGCGTCCACGCGGACGGACGCGAGCGCCTGCACGAGGTCGCCCCAGAGATCGTCCACGTCCTCGAGCCCGACGGAGAGCCGGAGGAGCCCGTCCGTGATCCCGAGGTCCTGCTTCAGCTCAGCGTCGAGGAGCCGATGCGTGAGACCGGCGGGGTGCTGGATGAGCGTCTCCGTGGAGCCAAGGCTGACGGCGGGCGTGACGAGCTCGAGTGCTTCCACCACCCGAGCAGCCGCCTCGAATCCGCCCTCGACCTCGAAGGCCACGATCGCCCCCGGCCCACGGAGCTGGCGCCCGTCCGCCTCCGGGTAGAGCACCCTCGTCACCATCGGATGCCCGCGCAGGCGCCCGGCGAGCGTCGCAGCCGTCGCCTGCGCGGCGCGCACGCGCCCTGGCAGGGTTGGGAGGGAGCGATGGAGCAGGTACGCCGCGACCGGGTGGAGCACCGCGCCGGTCAGGATCCGCACCTGGCGCAGCCGCGCGGCGCGCTCGGCGCCGGTCGCCACAATCCCTGCGAGCACGTCGCCGTGCCCGCCGAGGAACTTCGTCGCGCTGTGGAGGACGTACGAGGCCCCGTGGAGCGCCGGGTTCTGGAGCACGGGCGTCGCGAAGGTGTTGTCGACGAGGACGGGGACGCCGTCTGCGCCGGCGACGACGGCCTCGATGTCGATCACGTCGAGGGTTGGGTTCTGCGGCGTCTCGAGGAGAACGAGTCCCGTCTCCGCCCGAAGCGCCCGTCCGAGCTCGGCGACGTCCCGGATCCACGTGACGTCGAGCCCGAGCAGGCCGCTCGCGAGCAGGTGATCGCTCCCTCCGTAGAGGGGGCGGAAGGCGACGACGTGCCGTCGCTCCTCGGAGGTAGCGAGCAGGGTGGCGGTGAGCGCCGCCATGCCCGAGCTGAACGCCACCGCCTCGTCCGTCCGCTCGAGCGTCGCGAGCGCGTCCTCGAAGCGGGCGACGGTCGGGTTGTGGAGCCTCGCGTAGACCGGGCTGTCCGGAGAGCCCCCTCCCGCGGCCAGCGTGTCGATGTCGGCGATCGCCTCCTCCAGGGAGGGCATCGGGTACGTGCTCGAGAGGTCGATCGGCGGCGCGTGCACCCCTAGCGCCGCGAGGTCGCCCCGGCCGGCGTGCACCGCCCTCGTGTCGGTTTTCACGGCTCCAGCGTAGCCTGATATTCGTGCTTCTCTACCCCTTGACGAATATCATTCGGAATCGATGGCGATGGAGCGGCTCGACCGAACGGATCGCGCCATCGTCGGGGCACTGCAGGAGAATGCGCGGCTCCCGAACAAGGAGCTCGCCGCCCTCGTCGGCATCGCGCCCTCGACGTGCCTCGAGCGCGTGCGCGCGCTCGTCGCGCGTGGGGTGCTCCGAGGGTTCCACGCGCAGGTCGATCTCCCCGCGCTCGGTCGGGGAGTCGAGGCGATCCACGCCGTCCGGATCCGGCCCCACTCCCGGAGGCACGTCGACGCCTTCTGGGAGTACGTGCTCGAGCTGCCCGAGGTGATCGAGGTGTTCCACATCACGGGCGCCCACGACTTCCTCGTCCACGTCGGCGTCGCCGACACGGAGGCGCTCCGCAGCTTCGTCCTCGACCGCCTGACCGCCCGGCCCGAGGTCGCCCACGTGGAGACGCACCTCATCTTCGGGCAGGCGAGGCGCTCCGTGCTCGAGCCGCTCTACGACTGATCG
>JAVQXS010000202.1:0-3723 GCA_033578065.1 Thermoleophilia bacterium | reverse complement strand
TGACCTCGCTCAGCTCGCCCCCCATGATCCCGGCCAGAGCTACCGGTTGCGCGCCGTCGGTGATGAGAAGGTCGGCCGGGTCGAGGCGCCTGCGGACCCCGTCGAGCGTCCGCAGCTCCTCGCCCGGACACGCGCGCCGGACGACGATCCTCCCGCCGTCGAGCTTCGTGCGGTCGAACGCGTGGAGCGGGCTCCCGTAGACGAGCATCACGTAGTTCGTGACGTCGACAACGTTCGAGATCGCGCGCATGCCGGCCAGGTGGAGGCGCGCTCGGAGCCACTGGGGAGAGGGGCGGACGGCGACGTCGCGGAACACGCGGCCGATGTAGCGCGGGCAGCCCTCCGCATCCTCGACGACGACCTCGACCGCCTCTGCGTCGACGATCTCGGGATCGCTGGGCGCAGGCGGATGGAGCTCGCCGTCGAGGAGGGTCGCCACCTCGCGCGCGATGCCGACCATCGAGAGGAGATCGACCCGGTTGATCGTCGGGGTGACGTCGAGCACCTGCTCCCGGAGCGGGAGCACGTCGACGAGCGGCGTCCCCGGCTCGAGCTCGTCCGGCAGGAGCATGATCCCCGTGTGGTCGAGGCCGAGGCCGACCTCATCCTCGGCGAGGATCATCCCCCGCGAGAGCGCGCCGCGGAGGTCCCGCTCCTCGAGCGGCCCCTCGAGCGTCGGCAGGAGCGCGCCCGGGAGCGCGACCGCCACGGTCGCCCCCGCCTCGAAGTTCCAGGCGCCGCAGACGATCTGGCGGGCCTCGCCCTCCCCCGCGTCCACCTGGCAGACGCGGAGCCGATCCGCGTTCGGGTGGGGCTCGACCTCGAGCACGCGGGCGACGAGGAAGCGCTCGAGGTTCCCCTCCGCGTCTGGCACTCCCTCCTCGATGATGCGCTCCACCTCGAGCGAGGAGATGGCGAGCCGGCGGGCGATCTCCTCCGCTGTCGCCGAGACGGTGACGTACTCCCGCAGCCAGGAGAGGGGCACGCGCATCGCTCAGAACTGGGAGAGGAGCCGCGGGTCGTTGCGCCAGAGCTCCCGCAGGTCGGGGATCCCGTGGCGGAGGACGGCGATGCGCTCGAGCCCCCAGCCGAAGGCGAAGCCCGTGTAGCGCTCCTTGTCGTAGCCGACGAAGTCGAAGAGGTTCGGATCGACCATCCCCGAGCCGCCGACCTCGATCCAGCCTGAGTGCCGGCAGACCGAGCAGCCCGAGCCGTCGCAGAGGTGGCAGGAGACGTACGCCTCGACGGAGGGCTCCGTGAACGGGAAGTGGTGGATCCGGAAGTCCGTCCCGCGATCCTCCCCGAAGAGCGCCTTCAGGAGCACCTCGAGCGTTCCGAGGAGGTCGGCGAGCGTGATCCCCTCGTCGACCGCCAGCCCCTCGACCTGGTGGAAGATCGGCGTGTGCGTCGCATCGGGGGTGTCGCGCCGGTAGACCCGTCCGAGCGAGACCATGTAGATGGGTGGCTCTTGAGCCTCCATCGTCCGGATCTGCGACGGCGACGTCTCCGTGCGCAGCACCGTCGCGTCGTCGAGGAAGAGCGAGTGGAGCGGCGAGCGCGACGGGTGGCCGGGGGGGAAGTTGAGCGCGTCGAAGTTGTAGCGCGTCGTCTCCACCTCGCGACCATCGACGACCTCGTACCCGAGTCCGAGGAAGATGTCCTCGACCTCCCGGCGGATCTGCGTGACGAGGTGGAGGTGCCCGCGCGGCACGCGAACGCCCGGCATGGTGACGTCGAGCCGCTCCTCCGCGAGCCGACGATCGAGCTCCGCGCGAGCGAGCTCAGCTTCGCGCTCGGCGATCGCGCGCTCGAGCCGCTCCCGAAGCGCGTTCAGCGTCATTCCCGTCTCGCGGTCGCGCACCTCGCGGAGGGCGAGCTTGAGCGCGCTCTTCCGGCCGAGGTAGCGCACGCGCGCCGCCTCGACCTCCGCCGTCGTCGTCGCGGCGCCGAGCGCAGCGAGCGCCTCCTCCTCGAGCGCCTTCGGATCCATGGGACGGCGAGGGTACCAGCGACCCGCTGCTCCTTACGGCTGAGGTGCCCCCGCGTCCCGGCGACGGCCGAGGCTCGAGGGCCCGCCGCCCGCTCCAGCCGCTCCTCCCGAGGCCGCTTCCTCTCGAGGCCGCTTCCTCACCGCTCGAGCGAGGGCTCGGTACCGCCCGTGGGATCGAGCGAGCGGAGCGGTTGAGAGGCGCTTCGCTTCGCCCGCCTCCCCGCCTCGAGCTCGCGACGCCGCTCGATCTCCTCGAGGAGCGCCGCGATCCGCTCGAGGCCGCTCGCCCGCCCGTCCTCGGGCACGGGCTGCGAGCGCGGGCGCGCGTCGCAGGGCGCCCCCGCGAGCGAGCGGGCGGCGGCCTCCGCGTGCGCCTCGAGCAGCCGCTCCTCGCGGGCGCCCTTGAGCCATCGGGTCAGCGCGACCGTCGCGAGCGCGGACAGGACGAAGATGGCCGCCGCCGCAAGCCAGACGGCCCGGGCGCCGAACGCATCCGTCGCGACGCCCGCGATCGCCATCGCGATCCCGAGCGCGGCGTAGTTCACGCTCATGATCGTCGCGAGCGCGCGACCCCGGTAGCGGTCGGTCGCGCCTCGCTGGACGAAGAGCTGGTTCGCGACGATGGCCGCGCCGTTGCCGATCGTCGCCGCGACGACGAAGGGCACCGCGACCCAGATCGACGAAGAGAGCGCAGCCGCTCCCCACCCGAAGCCCATGAGGGCGATCGCCGCGACGTAGTGCCGGCGCAGGCCGACGCGTCCGATCGCAGGCGCGGCGAGGTAGCTCCCGATGGCAAGACCGACGCCCGAGGCCCCGACGATGACGCCGAAGCCGACGTTCCCTGCCTGGAGAACGTCCTGGGCGAAGAAGACCTCCGCGACGTTCACGGCGGCGTTGCCGACGACGACCGCGCTCCAGACGACGAGCACGGTGCGCAGCGGAGGCGTCGTCACGACGAGCCGGAGCCCGTCCGCGACGTCCCGCCAGTGGCCGGCAGTGAGGGGCTCCTCGGAGCGGAGCTTGCTCTCCGGGATGCGAGCGATGAGGGCCGCGGAGACGAGGAAGGTGACGGCGTTCACGGCGTAGGGCACCGACGGGCTCCAGACGGTGAGCATGAGACCCGCGAGGACGGGACCGATCATCCAGGCGAGGGTCTCGACCGTCTGGAGGAGCGAGTTCGCGTTCGTCAGCTCCTCGTCCGGCACGAGGTTCGGCAGGCCGGCGTACGCAGCGGGACGGAAGAAGCCGGTCGCGACGCCGACGAGCCCCGCCACCGCGACGACGACGGCAGGATCGTCGACGAGCATGAGCGCGAGGAAGAGCACCCCCCGTACGAGGTCGGAGACGACCATGAGCCGTCGTCGCGAGAGGCGGTCGACGAGCGGACCGAAGAGGAGCCCGATGACGACGATGGGCGCGAACTCCGCGATGAGGAGGGCGGCGACCCAGAGCCCCGACCCCGTCTCGACCTTCACGTGGACGACGAGCGCGATCGCCGCGAGGTACGTGCCGAAGGCGGAGCCCGCGGTCGCGAGGAAGAGGAGCCCGAAGCCCGGCGCGCGGCGCACGAGGCCGAGGCGAGAGGAGGAGGTCACGGCAGGCTGACGCTAGCACCTTCCTCGACTCCTCTCTACGCCCGTTTCGGCCATGTCCAACCCGCCCTCGAAGCGGAGAGCGAAAGATCAGGGCTCGTACGCGAGGTTCGCCCGCAGCCAGCGCTCGGCCTCGGCGAC
>JAVQXS010000201.1:0-3729 GCA_033578065.1 Thermoleophilia bacterium | reverse complement strand
AGCATGAGCGGGAGCCCGATCGCCGACGCGAGCGAGTACCTGCCACCGACCCACTTCCAGAAGCGGAAGACGCGCTCCTGCTCGATCCCGAAGCGGAGCGCCTCGTCGGGGCTCGCGGTGACGGCGACGAGGTGCTGCGCGAGCGCCTGCTCGTCGCCGCCGAGAGCGTCGCGAAGCCACGCGCGCGCGGCGTGGGCGTTCGCCGTCGTCTCGAGCGTCGTGAACGTCTTCGAGGAGACGACGACGAGCGTCGCTTCCGGGTCGAGATCGCGCGTCGCCTCGACGAACGCGGCCGGGTCGACGTTCGAGAGGAAGCGGACGACAAGGCTCGGCTGCGCGTAGCGGCGGAGCGCCTCGTAGGCCATCGCCGGACCGAGCTCGGAGCCGCCGATGCCGATGGCGAGGACGGCGCGGATCTGCGCCCCGGTCTGACCACGCCAGTCGCCGCAGCGCACGCGCTCGGCGAACGCAGCCATCCGCTCGAGCTCGGCGTGCACCTGCGCGACGACGTCGATCCCGTCCACGAGGAGCGAGCGGCCGCGCGGCATCCGAAGCGCGACGTGGAGCGCGGGACGATCCTCCGTCGTGTTCACGTGCTCGCCGCGGAACATCGCCTCGACGTGCTCGGCGAGCCCAGACTCCCCAGCGAGCTGCGCGAGGAGGGCGAGCGTCTCGTCCGTGATCCGGTTCTTCGAGTAGTCGAGGACGAGGCCGGCGGCCTCGGCGACGAGGCGCTCCCCGCGGCCAGGATCCTCGGCGAAGAGGTCGCGAAGGTGGCGCCGAGCGACCCCCCGAGCATGGCGCTCGAGCGCGCGCCAGGCGGGTCGCTCACGGAGCGGCTGCACGTCAGCGACGTGCGACATGCGACGGCCGATCCGCGCGTTCGGCGGGCACGGGGCCATCATCCCATGTCTCGGCAGCACACGAACTGGTCGTGCTCCGCTTCCGCCGTCGCTACCGGCAAAGCCTTGATTGGAGGAGGCGGAGGTCGCTGGTGACCGGGATCGGAAGCCAGCGCACGTCGAGGCTCGCGTACGGGAGGGCTTCGAGATCCAGCGACTGTCCGCGGGCAAGGGGCCACAGCCTGAGCGCCTCGCCCCGGCTCTCGAGCGGGTGCTCGACGGTTCCCGTCGGATCGAAGACGAGGTCGAACGCGAGGTGGCCCGCCGCGAGGAAGGACCACGTCGATCCCGAGGCACGCGCGGGAGCGGGGAAGAGCGCTGGACAGGACTCGAGGTCGCGGTCGGGGTCGATGCGGGACAGCCACAGGTGGAGTCCCTCCGGGGGAGGATCGCCGCTCGTCATCCAGCGGTAGAGGTCGGGGAGCCCGGTGAGATCCCACTGTCGGCTCCGGGCCTGGAGAGTCGGATCGCTGTACTGGAGATCGGGGTGCGCGAGGATGAGCCAGGTCTTGAGCGCCCAGATGGCGAAGGTGCGGGTCGCTTCCGCGTCGAGGCGGACACGTCCGTTCATGAGGTGCTCGATGAGGCCTTTCGTCGGTTGCTCGAAGCGATCGTCGAGCTTCTTGTTGCACCCCCGCACGTTTGGATTGCAGACCGGCACGTAGGGCCTGATCGCGTCCTGGCCGCGCCGCTCGCCGGTGCGCTTCCTGATCGGCTCGCCGTTCCTCTCCAGCGTCACCTTCCCGCGGGCTTCGTGTCTCTTCCAGAACCACGTTGGAGGCTCGTGGTCTTTCGAGCCGGCCGGCGCCGACCGACAGATTGGGCACAAGCGCGCGGACTTTGGAGCCATGCCCTGAGGCTACCCGGGGGAGAGGACATGTCTCGACGGGCGTGGCTGGACACAGATGGGTCGCGAATGAGCGCCAATGCGCTGGCGCGACCGCTGCGGCGCTGGCCCGAGCTGGGCGGGAAGCGGCTGACCTCCTCGGCGACGGGCGCGAGCTCAGCCGCCGACCCGGCGACGAGCTCGAGGAGCTCGAGCCGCGGGGCACCCTCGTGCGGACGGCGGCCCGTCCTCGTCGCCTGGCCCGTCGAGGGCCCGGGAGCGCTCGCGAAGCTCGACACCGGGGGGCGCGGCCCTCGTCGGCTCAGCGGTCGATCGCTCCCTCGAGCTCGACCCCTGGGCGCCCGCCTCGGGCGGGCGGCTCCGTCACGAGAGCCCGATGAGCTCGATCCGGTAGCCGTCCGGGTCGCGGACGAAGCAGAGCCAGGAGCCGCCCTCGCGCACCTGGTACGGCGGGCGCTCCGGCTCGATCCCCTCCTCCTTCAGCCTCGCGAGCGTTCCCTCGAGGTCGTCGACCCCGATCGCGATGTGCCCGTACCCCGTGCCGAGGTCGTACGTGCGACCGTCGTGGTTGTACGTCAGCTCGAGGACGTTCTCGGCGTCGCCGAGCGAGAAGAAGAAGTTCGTCGCCTCGAGCTTCCCGTCGCGGACGATGTCCATCGCTCGGCTGAAGCGGAAGCCGAGCGCCTCGTAGAAGGCCCGGCTGCGCTCGGGGTCGGTGATGCGGACCATCGTGTGGAGGAAGGTCGGTATGCCGAGGAGCGTAGTCGCTCGCACGCTGGGTGGCGAGGAGAGCGGAGGCTCGGCGCGCGCTACCCTGGGAGCATGGGCGCGTGGCTCGCGACGGCGGGCGGGTTCGGGCTCGAGCTCGGGCGGCCGGAGCCCGTCGCCTTCGGCCCCGACGCGCTTCCGCAGGCGCTCCTCCTCCTCGTCGTCGGCGTGACGCTCGTCTGGCTCTGGCTCGAGGCGACGCGCCGCTCGTAGCCTCGACCTGCGACGAGCAAGCGGGTTCAGGCCGCTAGGCGGCCGTGCGCGACGAGGAGATCGAGGACGGCGTCGTGCGGGAGCGCCGGGGCGACCCGACCGTCTCGTCCTGCGACCTCCGGCGCTGCCCAGAGCGCGTTCAGCACCGCCTCCTCGGTCGCGTCCACGACGGCTTCGAAGACGTCGTTCAGGGCCTCATCGGGCACCGTCGCCAGGGGCGCCTGGCCGCGTGGCCTCCGTCCGGGCGGCGCGAGCGCGACGAAGATCTCGCCGCTCCCGTGGTGGGCGACCGAGCCGGTGCGGGCGAGGCCGAGGCCCGCTCGGCGGGCGACCCGCTCGAGCTGGCTCGCCGAGAGCGGCGCGTCGACGGCGACGACGACAATGCAGCTTCCGCCTCGGCGGCGCGGGCCTGCCGCTCCCTCGAGGAGCGCGCCCACCGGGACGCCGTCCATGAGGAGCGGTGGCGGGGGGTAGACGTTCGTCTGCACGAGGACGCCGACCGCGCCGCCGATCGAGGGCGCGACCCGGCTCGCGGTGCCGATGCCAGCCTTGAAGCCCTTCGTCAGCATTCCCGTCCCACCCCCGACGGCGCCCTCCGTCACCGGGCCCGGCGCAGCTGCCTCGACCGCCCGGGTCGCATCCTCCGCCTCGACCTGCACGACGCGGCCCTCGGAGAGCCAGCTGTCGTCGCACTCGCCGACGACGGGGATGACGAAGTCCTCGCTGCCGACCCGAGCGTCGATGTGCGCCGCGAGCGCGATAGCGCCGTCGTAGATGCGTCCCACGGCGTGCGTCGAGGTGAGGTAGATCGGCGTCTCGACCCGGCCCCACTCGGCGATGAGGTGCGAGCCCGTGAGCTCGCCGGCGCCGTTGAGGACGGCGATGCCGGCAGGCACGGGCTCCGCGAAGAGCGTCTCGAGGGGGGCGGGGAGGATCGCGGTCACGCCGGTGCGCGCGACGCCGCGGCCCGCGGGGGGAGCGGGCTCGTCGCGCCAGATC
>JAVQXS010000200.1:0-3730 GCA_033578065.1 Thermoleophilia bacterium | reverse complement strand
GCCACGAGCGTGAGCCCGAGGTTGACGATCCGCACACGCCCAGGGAAGAGGGCGCGGAGGGAGCGCGGCGTGAGCAGGCAGACCTCGGTCGCGTGCTCGCGCCCGAAAGCGCGGTAGAGGGGGTGCGAGAGGCGGTCCGGCAGCCAGTGCACGAGCGGGAGGCGCGTATGCACCTCGACCGGGAAGAGCCGGTTCGGGGTCGTGAGGAACACCGCCCGTCCGACGCGGAGCGCCTCCGCTACGAAGCGCCGCTGCGCCTCGCGCCCCCCGACGTGCTCGAGCACCGCGTTCGAGAAGACGATGTCGAACGCCCCGTCGGGGAACGGCAGGTCGAGCGCGTCCCCCTGGACGTACGCGACGGCTGGGTAGCGCGCCCGAAACGCCGCCCCGTCGTGGAGCCCGAGGGCGGTGATCCGCTCAGGCCACGGGTAGAGCTCCTCGAAGAAGTTGAGCGTCCGGCACCCCTCGCCCTCCCCGAACCCGACCGCGTCGGCGCCGACGTCGAGGACGGTCGTCTCCGGCGTCGGACGGAGCTCGTCGAGGAGGAGGCGGAGCTTGCGGCGGCGCGAGCGCAGGGAGACGGCATCGACGAGGCGCACGCCGGAAGTATCGGGCCAGCAGGGGCCGGTAGGGTGGCGGAGTGATCGAGAGAAGCCTCGAGCCTCGGGGGCCGTACTCCCTCCGTCTGAGCGCCCGCGCCGACTCCTGGCGAGCGGCGCTCCCGGGGGGACGTTTCGCGCAGGCGATCGAGCTCCGGCGCGGCGAGATCCTCGTGCGAGCGAGCGACGAGCGGGCGGTGGAGGAGGCGCGCTTCCTCCTCGCCCTCGACGACGACACGAGCGGCTTCCATCGGCGCTTCGCCCGCGACCCGCTCCTTGGGCCCGCGACCCGGGCGCTCCGCGGTCTGCGTCCCCTCCGGACACCGACGGTCGCGCAGGCGGCGCTGCGCGCCGTCGCGGGCCAGCTCGTCCACGCGCGCCGGGCGCGGGCGATCGAGCACGCCATCGTCCGCGCCTGCGGGGAAGATCCACCGAGCCAGCGCGCGCTCGCCGCGCTCTCGTCGGCGGAGCTCCGCGCCTGCGGCCTCGCGTCCGCGCGCGCGGCGGCGCTCGCCCGGCTCGTCCGTGAGCTCGATCTCGAGGCCCTGCGACGCGAGGAGTGGCCAGTCGCCCGCGCCCGGCTTCGGCGGATGCGCGGCCTCGGCCCGTGGAGCGTCGGCGTCATCGCCCTCCGAGGCCTCGGACGCTACGACGTCGGCCTCGTCGGCGATCTCGGCCTCGTGAGGCTCCTAGCAGCCCTCCGGGGACGGTGGCCCGACCCGTTGGAGACCACCGAGCTCCTCGCGCCGTACGAGGAGTGGCAGGGCGTCGCGAGCATCTTCCTCCTCGCGGGTCTCCGGCAGGGCCTCGTCCCGGGCGCGAGCCCCGCTCTCGCGCGGGCGGCAGGCACGCGGGGAGCGTCTCCATCCGCTCCTCGTCGCAGGCTGGGACGTGCGGCGGCGCCCCTAGACTCTCCCGCATGAGGGAGGGGCGGAAGATCGCGATCCTCGGAGCGGGGCGCATCGGCGAGGCGCTCATCGCTGGCCTCCTCTCCTCGGACTGGCGCGCTCCGGAGGAGATCGCGGCCACCTCCCGGCGCGAGGAGCGCGTCCGGGGGCTCCGAGAGCGCTACGGGGTCGCCGCCACGACGTCCAACCCGGAGGCGGTGGCCGGAGCGGCCCTCGTCGTCATCGCGGTGAAGCCGCAGGACCTCGATGCCCTCCTCGGCGAGATCGGAGGCCTCATCGGCCCCGAGCAGACCGTGCTCAGCATCGTCGCTGCCATCCCGACGAGCCAGATCGAGCGGCGGCTCGCTCCGAACGTCCCCGTCGTCCGCGCGATGCCGAACACGCCGTCCACCGTGCACGAAGGCATCGCCGGGCTGTGCGCGGGCGCGCACGCGAGCGACGAACACCTCGAGCTGGCAGAGGAGGCGCTCTCCCACCTCGGGGCCGTCGTGCGTGTGCCCGAACGCGCGATGGACGCAGTCACGGCCGTCTCCGGCTCCGGCCCTGCCTACTTCGCGCTCCTCGCCGAGGCGATGATCGAGGCGGGCATCCTCCTCGGGCTCTCGCGCGAGATCTCGACGCAGCTCGTCGTGCAGACGATGCTCGGGACCGCGAAGCAGCTCCGCGACGGCCGGATGCACCCCGTCGAGCTCCGGGAGATGGTCACCTCCCCTGGCGGGACGACGATCGCCGCCATCCGCGAGCTCGAGATGGCGGGCGTCCGGGCAGCGTTCTTGAACGCCATCCAAGCCGCCATGGTGCGCGCCCGCGAGCTCGCTGCGGGCGAGCCGTAGACCTTCCCACCCTCGCTCCTCGTGGCGGAGAGCTGCACCGCCAGGGCTCTTCGGGGCAGCCCCTCGTGGCGCCTGGCCAGACGCGCGATCAGGCGTACGAGCCGGGGAGGAGCGGTGAGGAGAGCTCGACGACGACCCCGCGCTCGCGGGCAAGCGCTTGGAGGGCAAGCACGGTGTCGGCAACCGGCACGTCCTCGAGGTACTCCGCGCGCGACTCGAAGTCGACCGCGAGCGCCCACAGCGCGTCCTCATAGGCGCGACCGTCTCCGACTGCGAGCGCCGCGAGCGCGTCCGCGACCTCAGCCGGGAAGTCGGGGCGGCCCTGGAGCGACGCCGCCAGTGCCCCGGCGGCGGTGGCGTCCTCGAGCACGAGCGCCGCGAGCGCCGCCGCGTAGCGGCCGATCGGGCTTCCCGACCCCGCCGCGCCCGCCTCGAGCGCCCAGCGGGCATCCTCTCGCGCCCCGTCACGGTCGCCGGCGATGAGGCGGCACTTCAGCGCGCCGATGGGACGCCCCCAGCTCTCGGGTGGCGCGTGCTCCCAGCTGCGCCGGTACGTGTCGGCCGCGCGCAGAAGCCAGGAGCGCGCCTCCTCCACCCGACCGACCATGAGCAGCGAGAGCCCTGCCGCCCAGGCGGCGTTCCCCATGCGGGTGAGCTGCCGCTGGCGCTCGTCCGGCTCGGACGGCAGCCGCCGCTCGCCGTCGGCGTAGCGACGCGCGGCGTCCTCGGCGCGCTCCTCCCAGGAGACGGTCACGCGGGAAGTATCGTGCCGACCATGGCGCGCGAGCTCCGCGAGGCCTTCTACGTCGACGGCGTGCGCACGGCGTTCGGCCGCGCCGGCGAGAGGGGGCTCTTCTGGAAGACCCGCGCCGACGACATGGCCGTCAAGGTCGTCCGGGAGCTCCTCCGGCGGAACCCGTCGCTCCCGCCCGAGCGCATCGACGACGTCATCCTCGCGGCGACCGCCCAGACGGGCGACCAAGGCCTGACCCTCGGGCGGAGCGTCGCGCTGCTCGCCGGGCTGCCGACGTCGGTTCCGGGGCTCGCGGTCGATCGGATGTGCGCTGGGGCGTTGACGGCGACGACGGTCGGCGCAGGTGAGATCGCGATGGGCGCAGCCGACGTCGTCCTCGTCGGGGGCGTCGAGCACATGGGTCGCCATCCGATGGGCGCCGAGGTCGACTTCAACCCCCGCTTCGTGGCCGAGCGGATCGTGGACGCGTCGGCCGCGGTGATGGGCGAGACGGCGGAGAACCTCCACGACGCCTTCCCGCACCTGACGAAGGAGGACGCTGACCGCTACGCCGTCGCCTCCCAGCGCAAGGCGGGCCGAGCCTGGGACGACGGGGTCATGGACGAGATCGTCGTCCCCATGGCCGTCTTCACGGAC
>JAVQXS010000199.1:0-3739 GCA_033578065.1 Thermoleophilia bacterium | reverse complement strand
TGCTCGTCGAGACGGTGCTCACGCTCCTCTTCCTCGGCATCCTCGGGCTCATCCCGCGCGCGGCGCTCCGGCGGCTCGCGGCGCTGCGCACGCCGAGGACGCGTCGCTGGCGCGACCCGCTCATCAGCGCGCTCGCGGGGCTCGCGGCCTTCCTCGTCGTCTGGGGAGCGCTCTCCCGCCCGAGCGTCGGCGAGAGCGCTGCCGCCGCGCACGTGCGGCTCGCCCCGGAGGCCCACGCGAAGGACGTCGTCACGGCGATCCTCACCGACTTCCGCGGGCTCGACACCCTGGGCGAGATCACCGTCGTCGCGATCGCGTTCCTCGGCCTCGCGGCGCTCCTCCGGCGAGGGAGCCTGTGGTGACGACGCGCTTGACGCAGGCGATCGCTCGCCTCCTGCTCGCCCCCTCGCTCGTCGTCGCGGCGGCGATCCTCGTCAAGGGGTACTCGAGCGTCGGCGACGGCTTCAGCGCCGGGGTCGTCGCCGCGCTCGGCGTCTCCTGCCAGTACCTCGCCTTCGGTCGCCGCGAGGCCGACCGGCTCCTCCTTGCCCGCCTCGCACCGCTCGGCGCGATGGCCGGCCTCGCGCTCACGCTCGCGGTGACCTTCTCGGCGCTCGCGCGCGGCAAGCCCCTGCTCACGCACGCTCCGCCCCCGGGGGCGGACGTCGTCCACCTCGGCACGCTCGAGCTCGTCACCGCCCTCGCCTTCGACGTCGGCGTCTTCCTCCTCGTCTTCGGCGCCATCGTCGGGATCCTGCGGACGGTGGCGCTCGCCCGCGCGGAGGACGTCACGTGACGCTCTTCCTCGCCGCCGTCGTCGCCTGCCTCTTCGGAGCCGGGACGTTCCTCGTGCTGAAGACCGACCTGCTCCGCGTCGTCGTCGGCATCCTCCTCATCTCCCACGCGGCGAACCTCACGCTCATGGCGAGCGGCCTCACGCGCGGGAAGGCGCCCCTCTACCCGCTCCCCGAAGACGAGGTGAGCGACCCGCTCGTGCAGGCGATGACGCTCACCGCGCTCGTCATCGGCTTCGCCGTCACCGCGCTCCTCCTCGGGCTCGCGTACCGCGTGTACGCGACCCACTTCTCCGTCGACTTCGACCGTCTCGCCGAGGAGGAGGCCCGCCGCGAGGCCGAGCTCGAGCGCGAGGAGGTCTCGGTGTGACGCTCGCGCTCCCGCTCGCGATCCCCTGGCTCTCCGCCCTCGCGCTCGTCGCGCTCGACGGGAGACGTCGGATCGTCGGCTACGGGGCGATCGGCGCCCTCGCGGCGACGCTCGCCGCGACGGCGGCCCTCGCCGTCGAGGTCTGGCGCGACGGGCCGCTCGCAAGCGTCGCCGGCGCGTGGCCGACGGGCGTCGGGATCACCCTCCGTGCGGACGCGCTGAGCGTCGCCTTCGCGCTCCTCACCGTCAGCGTGCTCCTCGTCTCGCTCGTCCACGAGGTGCTCGTCGGGGTCGAGTCGCGGCTCTTCCCCGCGCTCGTCCTCTTCCTCACCGTCGGGCTCACCGGCCTCTTCCTCACCGGAGACATCTTCAACTTCTACGTCTTCTTCGAGATCTCGATGATCTCGGCGTACGTCGTCACGGGGTACGGCGGGCGGGCGCGCCAGCTCAGCGCGGGCTTCATCTTCGCCGTCGTCAACCTCCTCGGCTCGTTCATCTTCCTCATCGGGATCGCAGCCACGTACCACGTCACGGGCTCGCTCGAGATGGGGATCGTCGCCGACCGCATCGCCGACGTCGAGCCGAGCACCGTCATCCTCATCGCCGTCTCCGTCTTCGTCGCCTTCGGCGTGAAGCTCGGGCTCTTCCCGTTCCACTTCTGGCTGCCGGTCGTGTACGCGAGCGTACGCCCCGCGGTGGCGGCGATCCTCAGCGGGGCGCTCGCGAACATCGGCACGTACGGCGTCCTCCGCTTCGGCGCCGACGTCTTCCCCCGCGAGCTCGAGCTCGGAGCAAGCGCGCTCCTCACCCTCGGCGCGATCACGATCCTCTACGGCTCGCTCCAGGCGATGTCGCGCCGGACGGCGCCCGAGGTCATCGCCTACTCGTCGATCGGCCAGGTCGGCTACGTCCTCATCGCGCTCGCGATCGGCGGCCCCGTGGGGTACGCGGCAGCGGTCCTGTACGCGCTCGTGAACGCCGGCAACAAGGTGCTCCTCTTCCTCGCCGCGAGCCTCCGCGGCTGGCTCGTCGGGGCCGCGTTCTTCGTCGGCGTCCTCAGCGTCGCCGGCATTCCGCCCGCGGCCGGGTTCTTCGGGAAGCTCGAGGTGCTGCGGGCGGCCATCGCCGCCGACAGCGCCGTGCTCGTCGCCCTCGTCCTCCTGGGGGGAGCGCTCTCGGTCGTCTACCTGCTCCAGATCTACCAGCACGACCACTGGCGCCCCGAGACCGCCCTCGCCGCCGCGTCGAGCCCAGTCGCCCTCCGCGCGCTGACCGTCGCGGTCGCCGTGGCGGTCCTCGCGCTCGGGCTCTGGCCCGAGCCCCTCCTCGCGGCGAGCCGCGAGGCCGCCGCGGCGCTTGGAGGCGGCCGGTGAGCCGGATTTTCCTCGCCCTCGTCGCGCTCACCACCGTGTACGCGCTCACCCTCGCGAGCTTCGCGCCCTGGGACCTCGCTCTCGGCCTCGCGATCTCCGCGCTCGTCCTCTCGTCCCTCCGCGGCTTCCTCCTCGGCGAGGAGCTCCAGCCGATCGAGGGGCTCGCCCGTCGCCTGCTCGCGCTCCCGGCGCTCCTTGCGCACGTCCTCGTCGACATCACGGTCGGCACGTGGCGCGTCGCCTCCGTCGTCCTCGGCTTCCGCCCGCTCGCGCAGCCGGGGATCGTCGACATCCCCCTCGGCGAGCGCACCGAGACGGGGGCGGTCGTGAGCGCGTTCCTCAGCACCCTCTCGCCGGGCGAGTACCTCGTCGACATCGACTGGGCGCGGCGCTGCCTCCTCATGCACGTCATCGACGCCCGCGACCCCGAGGCCGTCCGCGCCCGCTTCGCCGACTTCTACGAGCGTCACCAGCGGAAGGTCGTGCCGTAGGTGCACGTCGCCGTCTTCTACGCCGCCGTGCTCTGGATGACGGTGCTCCTCGCGACAACCATCGTCCTCGTCATCCGGACCCGCTCGGTCGGGGGCCGGATCATCGCGCTCGACATGGCGATCCTCATCCTCGTCGCCCTCCTCGTGCTCCTCTCCGATGTCGAGCGGGTGCCCTACTTCCTCGACGCGGCGCTCGCGCTCGCCCTCCTCTCCTTCGTCGCCACCATCGCCGCCGCCCGCTACTACGAGACCGAGGGAGACCTCTTCTCGTGACCCTCCTGCCCTGGCTCGCGGACGCCCTCGTCCTCCTCGGCCTCGCCGTCATGACCGTCGGGGTGGTCGGCATCTGGCGGATGCCCGACGTCTACACCCAGCTCCACGCGACGAGCAAGGCGGTCTTCCTCGGCGTCATCGCGATCCTCGTCGCCTCCGCGGCGAGCGGCGACCCGGAGATCATCCTCCGTCTCGTCCTCATCGGCGCCTGCCTCCTGCTCACGACGCCCGTCTCCGCCCACGTCGTCGCGCGCGCCGCGTATCGTCGCCGGGAGCCGATGCTGACGCCGGACGCGATCGACGAGTCGGGGCGCGGCCTCACCCCCGCCGACCGGGAGGAGCGCGCGCGCGCGATCCCGCGCTCCCGCGGCGAGCTGCGTGAGATCGTCGTCGGCTACGACGGCTCGGAGCCCTCGCAGCGCGCGCTCGAACGCGCCG
>JAVQXS010000198.1:0-3753 GCA_033578065.1 Thermoleophilia bacterium | reverse complement strand
TGCAGGGGGCGTTCTTCTTGCCCTGCTCGAACATGTCGCGCACGCGCGAGGCGCCGACGCCGACGAACATCTCGACGAAGTCGGAGCCCGAGATCGAGAAGAATGGCACGCCCGCCTCCCCCGCGACCGCGCGCGCGAGGAGCGTCTTCCCCGTGCCGGGCGGCCCGTACAGGAGCACCCCTTTCGGGATGCGCGCGCCGAGCGCCTGGAACTTCTTCGGGTTCTCGAGGAACTCCTTGATCTCCTGGAGCTCCTCGACCGCCTCGTCAGCGCCGGCGACGTCCTTGAAGGTGACCTTCGGCGAGTCGGGCGACATGCGCTTCGCCCGGCTCTTGCCGAAGCTCATCACGCGGGAGCCGCCGCCCTGCATCTGGTTCATGAGGAAGATCCAGAAGGCGATGAGGATGACGAAGGGGAGGATGTTGACGAGGAGGGCCCACCAGGGGGAGCTCCCCGTGCCCTTCGAGTCGAAGGTGACGTTCTCGCGCATGAGGAGCTCCTGGAACTGCGTCGCCGACTCCGGCGTCGGGTAGTTCACCTTCACCTCGTCCCCGCTCACGAGCGTTGCGTTGATCTGCTGCTTCGAGGGCGTGAAGAGGACCTCGTTCACGTTGCCGGCCTTCACCTGGGCGATGAGCTCCGAGTACGTGAGGCGCTTCGCCGACTCGCGTCCGGGCATGAGCGTCTGGCTCGCGAGGTAGACGAGCAGCACGATGATGATGAGCGGGAAGAGCGCGCTGCGGAAGAAGCGGTTCACGTCGGTGGTCGCAGGGTAGCACCGTCCCCTCTCGCGACCCAGCCCCCGCCGGGGGCGACCTCGGCCCTACGGGGCCCGCGGGACGAGGTCTGGGTGGAGGACGGCGACGTAGGGGAGGTTGCGGTAGCGCTCGGCGAAGTCGAGGCCGTAGCCGATGACGAACCGGTTCGGGATCTCGAAGCCGACGTACCGGACGGGCACGTCGATCTCGCGCCGCTCCGGCTTCGTGAGGAGCGCAACGACCTCGAGCGACGCGGGCTTGCGCGCGCGCAGGCTGCGGATGAGGTAGGAGAGGGTGAGACCCGAGTCGACGATGTCCTCGACGACGAGGACGTCCCGCCCGGCGACGTTGATGTCGAGGTCCTTGAGGATCCGGACGACGCCCGAGGAGTCGGTCGCCGCGCCGTAGCTCGAGATGGCCATGAAGTCGATCTCGCAGGGGACGGTGAGCTCGCGCATGAGGTCGGCCATGAAGAAGACGGCCCCCTTGAGCACGCCGACGAGGAGGAGGTCACGACCGGCGTAGTCGGTCGAGATCTCCGCGCCGAGCTCGACGACGCGGGCCCGGAGCGTCGCCTCGTCGATGAGGATCTCCCCGACGCCGCGCTCGAGCTCCACGGGGGTCACGCGTCCCCCCGCCACGCCCGCACGGCGCCCTCCCACCCCGGGGCCTCCGCGATGCCGGGGACGGCGACGACCTCATCGCCGGAGACGACGATCGGCCACGCGTCCCGCTCGAGCCTCGGCACCTTCGCGTCCACGAGGAGATCCTGCACCTTCTTCCGACGGCCCGCGAGCCGATCCCCCGGGCGGCGCTGCCGGACGACGAGGCCCTCGCGGTCGCTCTCCAGCCGCCACGGCCCGAACGTCACGCTCCCCTCGAGCCGCACGGCGTCGTACTCGCGCACGGCGCGGACGCCCGAGCCGAGGTCGGCCGACTTCGTCCCCTCCCGGGAGGCGAGGAGCTCGAGGAGCGTGCGCTCGAGCGTGCGCGGGAGCCGGGGGCGCTCCTCGGCGAGAGCGAGGAGGTTCGCCTCGGCGCCGGGATGGAGGCGGCGGAGCAGCGGCAGGATCTCGTGGCGGATGAGTCCGCGCTTCGTGTCGGCGTTCGTCGAGTCGACGCGGAAGGCCAGCCCGTGCTCGCGACAGTACGCCTCGGTCTGCTCACGGGTGAGGCAGAGGAGCGGACGAACGACCCCGTCCTCGCGCCGGGCCTTGATCCCGCGCGTGGAGCCGGAGGAGACGAGGCGGTAGAGGACGGTCTCGACCTGGTCGCTCGCCGTGTGCCCGGTCGCGCGCAGGCCATAGCCCTCGGTGAGCCGGTACCTGATCTCCCGCAGCGCAGCCTCGGTCGTCGCCCCTCGCCGAGCGCGACGGGCGTCGATGACCTCCGCGCCGAGGACGTCACGACAGAAGCGGGCGTCCTCCTCGGACTCCTCCCCGCGGAGCCCGTGGTTCACGTGGAGGGCCGAGACGCGGTAGCCGAGCGCGCGGAGGAGGTGCCAGAGGCACGTCGAGTCGGCGCCTCCCGAGACGAGGCATGCGACCTGCCCACGGGAGGGGATGAGCTCCCGCTCGCGAACGAAGGCCTCGACGCGCTCCTCGACTGTCGTCATCTGCCCGCATTGTGCCGCTCGGGGCGGCGACGGTCAGCGGCGGAGGGCGGACGCGTCCACGACCTCGGAGGGTGGAGGCACCGTGATCTCGACGGGCTCGCCGAGATCCCAGAGCTCGAAGCTCACGGCCGCGCGCGACGGCGCCGAGGCGCCCGGCCGCATCGCCTCGGCCTCGAGCGAGAGCTTGCGGAGGAGCCCCTCGCCGTCGATCCAGACCTCGATCGGCACCTCAGAGATGCCGGACTGACCGACGAGCTGCCCCGTCAGCCCGCCGAGATCGTGCCCGCTCTCCTTCGCAGCAGCCCGTTCCACGCTCTCGGCGGTGACGGTCGCGCGGTACCGCGTCGTCTCGACGCCGCGGAGCGTCTCCTCGCCGACGACCTCGAGCTCCCCAGCGAGGCGCTCGAGCGCCTCGAGCACGCGGAGGGGCTCCTTCGGGTCCGGCTGGGTGAGCCGCGTGAGGCTCTCGATCCCGAGCCCCTTCATGCGGAGCGGCTCTCCGTCCTCGGCTCTCAGCCACGTCTTGCCGGGTGGGAGCTGCTCGGCGAGGGCGGGGAGGCGGACGTACGTCGTCGCGCCGTCGCGGATCGTAGCGATCCTCCAGAGATCCGGATCGTCGAGGTCGGGACCGCCTCGGCCCGCCAGGCCCGCGAAGAGGCTGCCGAGGATGGCCCCGAACCCGGAGAGATCGACCTCGAACGATGCCCGGCCGGCTTCCGCGTCGAACGCCCCCTCTCCGGCGACGCTGAGCTGCCCCTCGAGCTCCGCTGCCTCCACGCGCACGGAGAAGGCGAAGCGGCCGCTCCTCGCCTCCGCGCTCCCCGACGCCGCCTGCGAGAGCTGCGCGAAGCTGATCGGCTCGCCCGCGACGGCGCTGGGGCGGCCGTCGCCGCCGCAGCCCGCGAGCGAGGCGGCGAGCGCGAGCAGGGAGCAGACGAGCGCGCGAGCCACGGTCCGAGGCGTCGGCAGCCTCACCGCTGCCTCGCTCCCTCGGTCGAGGGATCGCGGAAGCGCGGCGTTCGGCTCCAGCCCTCGAGAAGCTCCGCGGCAGCGGCGATCTCGTCCACGCCGAGACGATACGGCACGGCGTGCTCGACCGCTGCCATGCGCGCCGCTGGCGGGAGGCCCGCGGCGGCGTCGAGGACGTAGCGACAGAAGAGCGCGTGCCCGACGACGAGGACGACCTCCTCCTCGCGATCGAGGAGCGCCCGCAGCCCGCGCGCGTAGCGGGCCGCAGCGTGGGCGCGGCTCTCGCCGCCGCCAGGGGCTGGGAGAGCGGGCGGAGCGGACGCCGCCCACGCACGGTACGCCTCGAGCGGGCCTCCGTCGAAGCTCCCGAACGCGATCTCGTCAAGCTCTGCGAGCGCGAGGGTGGGAACG
>JAVQXS010000197.1:0-3760 GCA_033578065.1 Thermoleophilia bacterium | reverse complement strand
CGGGAACGAGCTGCTCGTCGCGAGGAGGCTCGCGGAGGCCGAGTGAGCTTGCGGTCAGACGGGAGCGAGCACGTCGCCCAGGTCGGCGGCGACCACGCGATGCTCGGGGAGCGTGATCGGGATCTCGCCCTCGCGCTCGGAGATCCGGCGGGCGTTGACGATCGTGACCGCGATGAGCGAGCCGTCGGCGTCGAGCTGGAGGTAGTGCCCATCGGGCGACGCATCGTCGTAGGTGTTCCGGCGCGGCTCGCCGGCCCAGAGGTAGAGAACGTCGTCCTCTCGGTCGTACGTGACCCTGTCGAACTCGACGCCGGCGTGGTGACGGTTCCTCGGAACCTCTCGATCACGGGAACCTCCGTCTGGGGAAGGTAGTCACGATCAGACCGTGACCGTGCTAGAAGTGTTACTTGTATGGGAGGCGCGCGCCCAGTAGACAGGCATGTGTGCGCGGACGAGGCCGATAAGTTCCGCCGCACGTTCGCGGGTCGGAGTGACGCTGGCGCACGAGAGCTCGACCGGCTGACGACGTTTGCCGAGAAGATGTGCGCGAACGGCATCGCTCAGCTCAAGTTTGGCGCCGGCAATACGCGACCGCGGCTGGGGCTCCTACCTGTCGGGGATACGCGTGCTCTGTTCCACATCTACAACGAGCAGGGACGGCTCGAGGCGTACCTGTGTCCCTATCGCTCGGTGTTCGAGAGGAGAGCGCCGCGCAGTATCGCCCGCGTGGAGGCTGCAGCGGGCTTGGCCATCGGTCACGGCAACGAGTTCCGTGATATCTCCGATGCCCTCCTGGATGCGTTAGAGGCGGCTCTGCGGGAGGCGTGTCCAATCTGACCCCCGGTTAGCTGGGCTTGGTGACGTGCTCGTCGCCCAGGCGGAGCACGAGCGGCGGTCGGCGGATCTCCTCGAGCGGCTCGCGAAAGGGACGCCGTCGTTGGCAGCGCTCGTTCCCCGATGGGTTTCCGCCGGGCGAGGAGCCCGAGACGGTGATTCGGCGTGCGCGAGATACCCGCTGCGATCGTCGTCGACGCGTCTGTCGCCGTTCGGGGGCTCACCTCGGAGGGCGAGGCTGCGCTGCTCTACGACGCGGTCGCGAGCGGAGATGTGGTCGCGCACGCTCCCGAGCTCATCGTCGAGGAGATCTCGAACGCGCTCGCGGTCGCCCTTCGATCGGAGCGGCGGGCGGCGGCTGACCGAGTCCGATACCTCCGGAACCCGCTCAAAAAGCAGCGCGTTGCGGCCGACACGGCTCATGATGAGCGTCGGCGGGAGATGGAAGCCAGGCTCGTTCGCCCAACGGCGCTACGAGGAGGGCCTTCGCAGGTACCGCCGCGCGGTGCGGCCGTACGTCATCGCGCTTGTGGCGACCTCGGCCGGTCTGCTGACGCTCGCCGTCGTGGTCTTCCGGGTCGATCCCTGGGCCTTGGCGGTCGTTCTCGCGGCGGGCGGGGCGCTCGCGATGGCGGTCTGGCTTCGCGACGACGTACCGGACTTCATCGACCGCTGGCGCCGCGGGGCCGAAGGCGAGCGGAAGACGGGCGACGCGCTCGAGCCCCTGCTCGCGCGAGGGTGGAGGGTGCGGCACGACGTCGAGCTCGGCCGAGGCGGCAACGTCGATCACATCCTCCTGAGCCCACGGGGGCGAGCCTACGTCGTGGACTCGAAGCTGCTTGCGGGCGACATCACGCTCCGGCGCGGCGTGCTCGTCCAGCGGTTCGGCAGCGGGCGCTCGCGACGACACGAGGATCTTGGCGAGCGGATGCTCGAGCAGGCGGAGAGCGTCGCTCTCGAGTGGAGCCGGCGCACCCGTAGACCGGCGCCTCCCGTCACGCCGGTCGTTGCGATCTGGGGAGCGTTCGCGGGACGAGAGGAGGCTCGCGGCGTCGTGTACGTGGCCGGAGGCGAGCTCGCCGAGACGCTCGCCGCGCTCGACGGGGGTACTGCGGCGACGAGCGGGAGAGCGTCTGCTCCCGGCTCCCGCTCGTCACCGCCGGTCGGCGCCTCGCAGGGGCAGTCGGCGCCGTGCTCGTCCACGACCACCCGGTTTCCGCGGCGTGGCGTCGGTGCGAGCCGCAGCATGAAGTAAGGCGCAGCCGTCGATCTGCTGATACTCCGAAGAGATGCGGCTCGGCTCCGATGGCACGCTGCTCCTCTCGCCCTCCGACCTCGGGAACCACCTCGCCTGCGAGCACCTGACGCAGCTCGAGCTGCGCGTGCTGCGCGGAGAGCTGGAGCGCCCGCAGCTCCCCGATCCCTACGGCGACGTCGTCCGCGCGAAGGGGATCGAGCACGAGCGAGCGCGCCTCGCGCGGCTCGAGGAGCAGGGCGTCCGCATCGCGCGCATGCCGACGTACGAGGACGAGGCGATCTCCTCGGAGGAGCGACGGCGAGCGACCGAGGAGGCAATTCGGGCCGGCGAGGCCGACGTCATCTACCAGGCGTACCTCTCGGACGGCACCTGGCGCGGGTTCGCGGACTTCCTCGAGCGCCAGCCCGACGGCACCTACGAGCCGGTGGACACGAAGCTCGCGCGCTCCGCGAAGCCGCTCCACCTGCTCCAGCTCTGCTTCTACGCGGAGCAGCTCGAGCGGATCCAGGGGCGCCTGCCCGAGCGCGTCCACGTCGAGCTCGGGACGGGCGAGCGGGAGACCTTTCGCACCGCCGACTTCATCGCCTTCTACCGCCGGGCGCGGGAGCGGTTCCTCTCAGCGCTGGGGATGGACGGAGACCCGGCTGCCAGGAACGAGACACCGCCGACGACCTATCCCTGGCCGTGCGAGCACTGCAAGGTCTGCGACTTCCGGAAGGTCTGCGGCGAGCAGCTCCGCGCGGACGACCACCTCGTCCTCGTCGCCGGGCTCGGGCGCCGCTACGCGGAGCCGCTCATGGCCGCAGGGATCTCGACGCTCGAGGCGCTCGGCGACGCGGCGCCCGGCACCGTCGTCGACGGGATCCGCCCCGAGACGCTCGAGAAGCTCCGTCACCAGGCGTCGCTCCAGCTCCACTACCGGCGCACGGGCGAGCACCGGGTCGAGCACCTCCCCGACGAGCCGGACACGGGGTTCCGGCTCCTGCCGGCCCCCTCCGAGGGCGACGTCTGGCTCGACCTCGAGGGGCACCCCTTCTACGAGCCGGCGCGTGGCCTCGAGTACCTCCTCGGCTGGTGCTACCGGGAGGACGGCGAGGTGCGCTACGAGGCGCTCTGGGGCACCGATCGGAGGGGCGAGAAGGAGGCGTTCGAGCGCTTCGTCGACTGGGTCGAGGAGCGTCGTCGACGCTTCCCGGAGCTCCACGTCTACCACTACGCCTCCTACGAGCGCACCGCGCTCCGGCGACTCATGGGCGAGCACGCGACGCGCGAGGACGAGATCGACGACTGGCTGCGCGGGGAGCTCCTCGTCGACCTCTACCGGGTCGTGCGCCAGGCCCTGCGCGCCTCGGTCGGAAGCTACTCGATCAAGGAGGTCGAGAAGCTCTACGGCTTCGTGCGGACGGCCGAGGTCGCGGGGGGCGACGAGTCGGTCGTCCTCTTCGAGCGCTGGCTCGAGACCGGAGAGGACGCTCTGCTCGAGGGGATCCGCGCGTACAACGAGGAGGACTGCCGCTCGCTCGAGCAGCTCCACGAGTGGCTGCTCCGGCAGCGCCCGCCGGAGCTCCCGTTGCGACCGCCGCCCGAGAGCCGCGAGCGAAGCGAGGCGGCGGTGGAGCGCGACGCCGAGCGGGCGGCGTTGTACGAGGCGCTGCTCGATGGCGCCGC
>JAVQXS010000196.1:0-3794 GCA_033578065.1 Thermoleophilia bacterium | reverse complement strand
CGCCGATGCGCGCCGTGTAGTCGCCGATGATGAGGACGACCGTATGCCCCTCCAACTGGAACGCGGCGAGACGGTCGAGGACGAACGCGAACCCGAGGTGGATGTCTGGCGCCGTCGGATCGATGCCGAGCTTCACGCGCAGCGGGCGACCTTCCGCAAGCTTCCGCTCCAGGCCTCCCTCCGGGAGGACATGGACGGCGTAGCGGGTGAGCTCGGCCGCAGCCACGCGCTACGCGGGAAAGCCGGTGGCGACGTGGGCGCGCGTCACCTCCGCCGGGGAGCGGCACCCGAGGAGCGCGAGCGCGTTCTCGATCTCGTCGCGGAGGATGCCGAGCACGCGCTCGACACCCGTCGCTCCTCCGATCGCGAGCCCGTAGAGCGCGGGCCTCCCCACGAGCACCGCGCGGGCGCCGAGCGCGAGCGCCGTCACGACGTCCGTCCCCCGGCGGATTCCTCCGTCGAGGTACACCTCCGCCCGGCCGTCAACCGCCTCGACCACCTCCGGGAGCGCCTCGAGCGACGCGATCGCGCCGTCGAGCTGGCGGCCGCCGTGGTTCGAGACGACGACGCCTGCGGCCCCGTGCTCGCAGGCGAGCCGCGCGTCCTCTGCGGTCACGAGCCCCTTGACGACGACGGGGACGCCGTAGCGCTCCCGGAGCTCGCTCACGTAGCTCCACTCGAGCCCCGACTCGAGGAGGTCGAGCGAGTGGTGCCCCGTGCGCTCGGCGCCGCGCGCGCGGGCGGCGACGAGCGCAGGGACGGCATCCTCCGGCGCCTCGAACCTTGTCCGGGCCTCGCGATGGCGTCTGCCGTACACGGGGAGGTCGGCGGTGAGGACGAGCGCGGAGTAGCCCGCCTCGAGCGCCTCCTCGATGATGGCGTCGCTCACCTCGCGGTCGCGGAAGACGTAGATCTGGAGCCAGCGCGGCGCATCCGGCACAGCGGCGGCGACCTCGGCCGGCGTCGCGGTCGCCACCGTCGAGAGGCAGAAGAGCGTGCCCGCAGCTGCCGTGCCCCGGGCGTTCGCCACCTCCGCCTCCTCGTGCGCCACCTGCTGGAAGGCCATCGGGGCGACGAGAACGGGCATCGAGACTGGGGTTCCGAGGACGGTCGTCTCGGTCGAGACCTCGGAGACGTCGACGAGCACCCGGTAGCGCAGCCGGCAGCGGGAGAACGCCTCCCTGTTCCAGCGCAGCGTCCGCTCGTCCCCGGCCCCACCCGCGATGTAGCTCCACGCATCGGCCGGGAGCGTCTCCTCGGCCAGGCGCTCCGCGTCGTCGAGCGTCAGAAGCTCCTCGATGCGCTCCTCCATCGCAGGCAGGAGCGTACCCGCGCGGGGCGTGGCGCAGGGGGGCGAGGCCCGCGGCGCTCCGAGGAGGACGTAGGCGGCGGTACACTCGCCTCCTTGCGGGTTCGGAGAGGAACGCGCGTGACGCCCGGACGGCGTCGGGTTCGCAAGCTGCGCCTAGCGGCGCTCGTCGGGGTCCTCGGCACCCTCGCCGGGCTTGCCTTCGTGCTCGGCGCGGTCCGCGCCATCGCGAGCGAGATTCCCGCGCTCGATCCCGCCAGGCAGCGCACCGAGGTGGACAGCGTCGTCTACGCGGCGAACGGCCGCACCGTCCTCGCCATCCTCCGCGGCTCGGAGAGCAGGGTGCTCGTGGAGACCGATGAGATCGCGCCGATCATGCGGCAAGCGATCGTGTCCGTCGAGGACCAGCGCTTCTTCGAGCACCGGGGGATCGACCTGCGCGGCATCGCGCGCGCCCTCTGGGCGGACATCCGCGAGCAGGCGATCGTCGAAGGGGGCTCGACGATCACGCAGCAGTTCGTGAAGAACGCGTACATCCGGAACGAGCGGACGCTCGCGCGCAAGGTGCGCGAGGCCGCGCTCGCCTGGCAGCTCGAGCAGCGCTGGAGCAAGGACCGCATCCTCACCGCGTACCTGAACACGATCTACTTCGGGAACGGCGCGTACGGGATCCAGCAGGCCGCGCGGGCGTACTTCAAGAAGAGCGCGAAGGACCTCGAGCTCCACGAGGCCGCGCTCCTCGCCGGCATTCCTGCCGACCCCTCGCGCTACGACCCCGTCACGCGGCCGAGAGCAGCGAAGGAGCGTCGCCGCTACGTCCTCCAGCAGATGCTCGAGCAGGGGAAGATCACCCTCGATGACTTCCGCAGGGCAGCGTCGGCGCCGCTGCCTGACCCCGATCGGGTGCGGCTGCCGGGGACGCGCGGCCCCGCGCCCTACTTCGTCACGTACGTGCAGGCCGAGCTCACGCGCCGCTACGGGGCGGCCCGCGTCTTCGGGGGCGGGCTCAGGGTGACGACGACGATCGACCTCGCGCTCCAGGAGCAGGCGCGGAGGGCGATCGAGGAGGTGCTGCCCGATCCCGAGGGCCCGGCAGCGGCGCTCGTCGCGATCGACCCCGCGACCGGCGAGGTGAAGGCGATGTTCGGCGGGCGCAACTTCCGCCGCAGCCAGTTCAACCTCGCCACCCAGTCGCAGCGGCAGCCGGGATCGGCGTTCAAGCCGATCGTCCTCGCGACCGCGCTCCGCCAGGGGATCTCGCCCGCGACGGAGCTCGAGTCGAGGGAGGTCGAGATCGACGCCGGCGATCGCATCTGGACGGTGACGAACTACGACGACACGTACCTCGGCCGCGTCGACCTCGCACGCGCGATGGTCTCCTCCGACAACGCCGTCTACGCCCAGCTCACGGACATCGTCGGGCCGAAGGCGATCGTCGAGACAGCGAGGCTCCTCGGCATCCGCAGCCCGCTCAACGCGTACTTCTCCATCGGCCTCGGCTCGCTCGCGGTGAACCCGCTCGAGATGGCGCGCGCGTACGCGACGATCGCGAACGGCGGCCGCCGGGTGGATAGCTCGCTGCTCGGGGACGCCCCCAGCGTCGTGAAGCGCATCGAGCGCGTCCGGACGGGCCGGGTCGAGGAGAACGCTCCGGTCGTCCGACAGGTCCTCGACCCCGACCACGCTGCCCTCCTCACGGACATCCTCGAGGACGTCGTGCGCGCCGGCACCGGGCGCCGCGCCGCCATCCCCGGCCGTGAGGTCGCCGGCAAGACCGGGACGACCGACAACTACGGCGACGCCTGGTTCGTCGGCTACACGCCGGAGCTCGTCGTCGCCGTCTGGGTCGGGTACCCGGATCGGCTGCACCCGATGCTCACCGAGTACCGAGGCAAGCCGGTGACCGGAGGGACGCTCCCCGCGGAGATCTGGCGTGCGTTCATGGAGGGCGTCGAAGAGGATCCGGGCCGCTCGTTCGCGCCCCCACCCGCGCTCGGCGCCTCCGCCACCTGGGTCGTGCGCCGCGAGGGCGAGTGGCAGCTCGACAACGGCTTCTGCCGGGGCGCGCGGCTCATCGCCTACTTCCCCGGAGAGGAGCCGGAGGAGCGGGCCGACTGCAAGCCGAACGAGGTCGAGGTTCCCCGCGTCGTCGGGCTCACGGAGGAAGGGGCGAGAGCCCGTCTCGCGGCGCAGCCGCTCGGTGCGAGGGTGGCGTACGTGCCAGCACGACCCGGGCGCCGTCCCGGCCTCGTCGTCGAGCAGGAGCCGCGCTCCGGCGGTCTCTCGGCGCACGACGACGTCCTCCTCTTCGTGTCTCGGGCGCGCCACGGCCTCGTCCCGAACTTCGTCGGCTCGAGCCTCGACGAGGCGAGCGCCGCGATCCGCCGGCTCGAGCTCGAGGCGCGGGTCGCGATCGGGCGCGGGCCGAGAGGGATCATCGTTCGCCAGCGGCCCGAGGCCGGCGTCGCGGCCGCCCCGGGGCTGC
>JAVQXS010000195.1:0-3799 GCA_033578065.1 Thermoleophilia bacterium | reverse complement strand
GCCGATCGTCTTCATCGTCCTCGGCGTCGCCGCCATTGCGATTCGCCGCCCCCGCGGCTGGCCGACCCTCGTCGCCCTCGCATCCGCCGCCTTCCTCGTCGTGCTCCTGAACGCCCTCGGCCTCTTCGCCGACCGCCACTTCGTCCTCCCTGTCGCCCCCGCCTTCGTCCTCCTCGGCCGCGGCGGCCTGCTCGGAGAGCGCCCGCCGCGGGAGAGCGCTAGCGAGGAGCGGCGCTGAGGATGGCCTCCGCGACCCGCTCCGCGGCGCGGCCGTCCACCTCGCCGACGACCTCGCGCGCGACCCGGCGGCGCTCGGCGGCGAGCTCGTCGGGATCGGCCAGCGCGCGCTCGATCCCTCCGACGACCTCCTCGAAGCACGCCGCCCGGTAGAAGGCCGCCGAGCGGGCGAGCTCCCGGTAGTGCTCGCCGGAGATGTTCTTCGCTGCCCAGCGCTCGCCTGGAGGCGCGCCCTCGTCGTAGAGGACGCACACGGCGGGACGGTCGTTGACGAGGGCCTCGAGGAGCACCGTGCCCGCGTTGCAGACGATGCAGGCTGCGTGCTGGAGGAGCGTCGCGAGCACCTCGAGGTCGGTGAAGCTCGCCTCCTGCACGGCAAGCCCCTCCCGGCCGAGCGCCGGCGCGAACCGCTCCCGCCACAGCCGGTCGCGGGGATGCGGTCGGAAGAGGAGCGACAGCCGACCGCGCCCCGACTCCTCCCACCAGCCGACGAGCCGCGCGACGAGCCGCCCTTCGTAGGGCGCGTTCGTCGGCGTGTTCCCCATGAAGGCGACGAGCGGGAGCGTCGGGTCGAGCCCGTACGACCGGAGGAGGGCCTCGAAGGCCTCCCTCGGCCGTCGCCGGTGGTAGACGTCGGTCTGGGGCCAGCCGGTGACGACGACCCGCTCGGGGCTGATCCCGTGGTAGCGGGCGAGGTCGTCGCGCATCGTCGCGTTCTGGACGAGGTAGCGGGCGCAGAAGGGCGCGATCACCCCCTTGCCGACGGTGTGATCCCAGCTCGCGACGTGCGCGACGATCGGGAGCGCGAGCCGGCGCGCGGCGAGGAGGAACGGCACCGCGCTCCGCGGCTGGACGTTCGAGAGGACGAGGGCTGCGCAGTCGGCGCGCATGCGCTCGCGGAGAGCCGAGGGGACATACCGGAGGGCCCCGAAGTGCCAGCGGAGCATCGCCCGCTCGAGCGAGCGCCAGCGCGGCAGCCGTCCCGCGCGGCTCGAGTCGAGCATCCAGTTCGGGTGGCCCGGAGCCATCCGCTCCCGGTGGAAGCCGTAGCGCTCGTTGAGACGGATCGCGAGCGGGTAGTAGCCGAGCTGCGCGTCGAGCGCGTCGTCGAGGCGCCGCCACGCGCGCTCGGACAGGCGCCCGCTCGACGCCGTGAACGGCTCGTCCGGGAGCACGGGCACGTCGCCGAGGTGCCCGTCCCACGAGCGCGCGTCGTCGAGGAGGAGCGCGGCGAGCCCTTCGCCGAGCGCTTCCCGCAACCGGCGGACGATCCCGGTGTCGACGAAGAGCCGCGTCGAGAGCCGATCGGGGAGGACGAGCCAGACGCGCTTCACGGTCAGCCGGCCCGCACGCCGAGCACCGCCTCGACCCTCGCCGCGAGGGAGGCGCCGTCGAGCCCGTGCGCGCGGAGCGCCTCCTTCGGCGTCCCGCACGCGGGCCAGCCCTCGACGCCGAAGGCGACGACCGCCCGCCCGGGGAGCTCCCGCCGCAGCGCGTCCGCGAGCCCCCCGACCGGCGCGTGGTCCTCGAGGACGAGCACGTGCTCGTAGGCGGCGACCTCGCGCTCGAGCCAAGGCCGGTCGAAGCGGTTGAGCCAGGGCATGGCGACGACGGCGAGCGCGACGCCGCGCTCGGCGAGGAGCTCGGAGGCGACGAGCGCCTCGTGGAGCATGACCGGGCCGTAGGCGAGGAGGACGGCATCGTCCCCCGCGCGGAGGACGTGCCCGCGCCCAACGGCGACGGCCACGCCGCCCGGGAGCTCGATCCGGCGCGGTGAGGGCCCGATCGCGAGCCGCAGAGCGACGCTCTCGGTCGCCTCCTCCACCGCCCAGCGCAGGAGCTCCCGCGTCTCCTCGGCGTTTCCGGGCTGCACGATCGCGAGCTCTGGGAGCGCCCCGAGGAGCGCGACGTCGCGCACGCTCTGGTGCGACTTCCCGGGACCGGCCGGGATGAGGCCCGCGTAGTGGAGCGCGTAGATGACCTTCGAGCCCTCGCTCGCCTGGTTCGCGATCTGCTCGTTCGCCCGCGAGGCGAGGAAGGCCGCGAAGGAGTTGACGACCGGGAGGAGACCGTGGCGCGCGAGCCCGGCGGCAGTCGAGACCATGTCCTGCTCGGCGATCCCGCACTCGAGGAAGCGCTCCGGGAAGGTGAGCTCGAACGCGCGCACCCGGCAGTCGGAGGCGAGGTCGGCGTCGAGCACGACGAGGCGCTCGTGCCGCCGCCCGAGCTCGAGGAGCGCCTCGCCGTACGCGTCGGCGACGTACTCGTCGGTGACCTTCGCGCGCAGACCCGCGCCGGACTCGGGCTCTCCCTCGAGGCTCTCCGCGCGCGCCCCCTCCGGCTCGACCGCCTCGAGCACGAGCGGCCCGAGACCGAGCGCATCGAGTCGTCCGCGGATCCGTGCCTCGAGCTCGGTGAAGGCGCGCGCGAAGGCCTCGTCGTCGGGGGCGCCCGCGTGCCAGCGGTACGTTCCCCCGCCCTCGACGAGCGCAACCGGATGCTCCATGAAGGACACGCCCTTCCCTTTGATGGTGCGGGCGACGAGCGCCTGGGGTCGGCCGCGAGCCTCTCGGAGGGAGCCGAACGCCGCGCGCAGCGCCCCCGGGTCGTGGCCGTCGCAGGAGCGGACGTGCCAGCCGAAGACGCGGAAGCGCTGCTCGAGGTCGCCGAGAGGGACGATCTCCTCCGTCCGCTTGTCGGACTGCACCTCGTTGCGATCGACGACGACCGTGAGCCGGTCGAGCCCCTCGTGCGCAGCTGCCGCGAGGGCCTCGTAGTTCTGGCCTTCCTGGAGCTCGCCGTCGCCGACCATGACGACGACGCGCCCTCCGCGACCGAGCCGGCGCTTCGCCCACGCGATCCCGCGACCCTTCGAGACGCCCATCCCGAGCGACCCGGAGCTCGCCTCGATCCCGGGGATCGCGACGTCGGGATGGCCGTCGAGCCCGCCGAGGCGACGGAGGCGCAGGAACCGCTCGCGGGGGATGACGCCGAGGGCGTAGAGCACCGCGTACAGCCCGGGGACGTCGTGCCCCTTCGAGGAGAAGTAGACGTCCCGATCCGGGTGCTCCCAGCCGAGCGAGGCGGTGTTCAGCTCCTCGAAGAGGAGGAAGGCGACGATGTCCATGGCGCTGAAGCTCGACCCGAGGTGGCCCGAGCCGGCGCGCTTGACCGCGACGAGCGTGTTCAGGCGGCACATGTCGGCGAGGAGGGCGAGGCGCGCGTCCGGGTCGGCGACCGCCTCGCGGACGCGGTCGAGCTCGCTGCGCGGGATGAGCTTCAGCTCGAGCACAGCGAGGACGCTAGCGGGTCGAGCCGCGCGCAGGTGGTGCGCCGCTCAGCCGCTGAGCGTCGCTTCGGGCCGGGCGATCCGCTGCGCGTGGTCTCGGAGAACGGCGCTCTCGATCTGGTCGAGCGTGGCGTCGACGCGGTCGAGCGCAGCGTGCACGCGGTCGAGCGTCCGCGAGAGATCCACAAGTCTTGGAGACCCGTGAGCGCCGCCAGAGCGAAGACGACCCTGGCTGCCTGCGCCCACTCCGCGTCCCTATGTGCCGAGGCGCCA
>JAVQXS010000194.1:0-3809 GCA_033578065.1 Thermoleophilia bacterium | reverse complement strand
CGCGCCGCGGCACGCGGCCGAGGTCGCCCTCGCCGTCGCCGAGGCCTGCGTGGTGGGCGTGCTCGCGCAGGCCGCTCTCTACCCGCTCGTCCGCGAGGCCGTCGACCAGGCGGTGCGTCGAGGAGCTCCGACCCGCATCGAGATCTCGCTGCGCGCCTCCGGGAGCGGCGGCGCGGAGCTCGTCGTCTCCGACGACGGGCCGCCGGAGCGGCGCAGTGGCGTGCTCGAAGGGCTCGCCGAGCGCGCCGCGAGCCTCAACGCTCGCTTCAGCTCGGAGGCCCGCTTCCCACGCGGCTCGACGATCCGCGTCGAGCTGCCGCCATCTGCCGCCCGGCGCTAGCATCGCTCCCATGGAGGGGAGTGGACGCGGCGACTACCTCGTCTTCCTCTGGTTGCCGACCGGCTACGCCCTCGAGGAGCGCCAGGGCGGCCTGCCGCCGCCGGGCGCAGAGGTCGAGGAGCACAGCCGGCGCTACCGCGTGGCGAAGGTCGCGCCCTCCCCCCTCCCCGAGGACCCTCGGCCGTGCGTCTACCTCGTCCCCGCCTGAGGCACGGGACGTCGTGTCCTCCGGCGGCGGAGCCCCAGCTCGGACGAAGGTCGGCGCTAGTCGGGGAGGACGTTCTGGACGTCGTGCTCGGTGGCGTACGCGTCGACGAGCGCGTTGATCCGCTCGGCGTCGGGGAACGCGTAGTTGATCTCGACGAACGCGCTCCACTTGTCGGGGAGCGCGTCCTCCGGGAAGATCGCCTCCACCGGGCACTCGGGCTCGCACGCCCCGCAGTCGATGCACTCCTCGGGGTCGATGATGAGCATGCGCTCGAACTCGTGGATGCAGTCGACCGGGCAGACGTCGACGCAGGAGCGGTCCTTGATGTCGATGCAGGGCTCGGCGATGATGTACGTCACGGCCGCCGAGTGTAGCCAGAGCCTCGGCGCGGGCTACGAGGGATCCGACCGAGGCTCGCCGACGAGCTCGCTCACGACCTCGGCGGCGCGCTCCACGAGCGCCGACTTCACGAGCACCCGGTCGAACCCAGCGGCGTGCGCCCGCTGGAGACCGGCCCGGTCGGTGTGGCTCGTGTAGCCGAGGATGGGGATGTCGGGCCACTCCTCGACCACCTCCTCCGGCTCGACGCGAGCGATGTCCGCGATCACGAGCTCCGGCTCGGAGACGGTGTCCGTCGTGACGAGCCGGTGGCCGGGGAGGAGCCCCTCGAGCTTCCCTCGGAAGAAGAGATCGACCCCAACGAGCAGGATCGTCGCCACGCCGCGACAGTAGCAGCGCCGGCGGCGGGGGCTCCGCCGATAATCGGCGCGTGGGACTCGCGCGCGGGCTCGAGCTGATCGCCGAGGGTGCGTACTTCGAGGCGCACGAGGAGCTCGAGGAGGAGTGGCGACGGGCGCCGCCCGAGGAGCGTGACTTCCTCCAGGGGCTCGTCCACGTCGCCGTCGCCTGGCACCACGCCCGCCGCGGAGGGCGCGCAGGTTGCGAGCGACAGCTCGAGAAGGCGATGCGACGGCTCGCTGCCTACCGTCCCGCGCACCGCGGCGTGGACGTCGAGCGTCTCCTCGGAGAGCTCGAGCGGGCCCGCGCGATCCTCGCTCGGGGCTCGCTCGCGCTGCCTCCGGTGCGCATCGCCCCGACTCACAGCGTCGGCTCGAGGCCGACGAGCTCGAAGAGCCGATTGACGTAGATCCGCAGGACGTAGAAGCGACCGAAGAAGAGGAGGAGCCCGAGCGAGACGAGGACGAGCCCGCCGACGACCTCGAGCAGCCGGTACCGGTCGCGGAGCCAGCGGAAGACGCGCATCGAGCGCGTGAAGAGGGCGCCGGCGACGAGGAACGGCAGCGCGAGGCCGAGGGAGTACGCCGCGAGCAGCACGGCGCCTTCGACCGCCGTCCCGCGCGAGCCCGCGAGGACGAGGATCCCCGCGAGCACGGGGCCGATGCAGGGAGCGGCGCAGAGGGCGAAGGCGCCGCCGAGGAGGACGCGCGAGCCACGCTCGCGGGCGCCTCGGAGGAGCCCAGCTCCGAGGAGCCGCTCGGGCCAGGGGAGGAGCCCGAGGAGGGCGAGCCCGAGGACGACGAGGACGAGCCCTGCCATGCGCTCGAGGAGGAGCTGGCTCGTCGCGAGCTGCCCGCCCACGAGCGCCGCGCCGATGCCGAACGCGACGAACACGACCGTGAAGCCAGCGACGAAGGGGAGGCTCGAGGCAACGACCCGCCGAGCCGTGCCCGGCCGACCGAGCTCGGCAGCATCGACCGCGGAGACGGTCGAGAGGTAGGCGGGGACGAGCGGGAGCACGCAGGGCGCGAGGAAGGAGACGAGCCCGGCGAGGAAGGCGACCGGGATGGCGGCGGCGCTCACCTCAGCTCTCGAAGCGGGCGAGCTCCTCGTCGATCCGACGCTCGAGCTCAGGCTCGACCGGCGGAGCGACCGGAGCGACCCGACGCGAGCGCGCCCAGGAGCGGGCGAGGAGGGAGACGACGACGATCCCCGCAGCGAGCCCCGCGAGGGGAAGGGCCCACGCGAGGAGCCCGAACCCCCGCTTCGGCGGTGTCGCGAGCACCCCGGGCCCGAACTCCGCGACGAGGGCGTCCTTGATCTCCTGCTCGGAGTCGCCGGCGGCGATCCGCTCGCGGATGAAGAGCTTCATGCGCTCGGCGATGGGGGCGTTCGACTGATCGAGCGTCGTCTCGCAGACGGGGCACACGATCTCGGCCTCGAGGTCGGCGGCGCTCGGCGGATCCCCGCCCCGGGCGGCGGGAGCGAGCGCGAGCGCGCCGAGCGCGACGAGGAGCGCGAGCGCCCTCACCCTCCGAGCGCCTCCTCGATCGCGCGCGCAAGGCGGGCGCGGTCATCGTCGGAGGTGATCGCGCCCACGATGACGTCGACGACCCGGCCCTCGCGATCGATGACGAACGTCTCCGGGAACCCGGTCACCCCGAGGCGACCGAGCGTGTCTCCCGGGCCGTCGTAGACGATCGGGAAGGTGAGCCCGAAGCGCTCGACGAACGCGCGCGCGTCGCGCCGGAAGTCCTTCGCGTCGAGCCCGACGACGACGAGGCCGCGCGCGCGGTGGCGGCGCCAGACCCGCTCGAGGTACGGCGCCTCCTCCTTGCAGGGGATGCACCACGACGCCCAGATGTTGAGGACGACCGCCTTCCCTCGCAGCGAGGAGAGGGCGAGCTCGCCCCCTCCGTCGAGGCGCTCGAGGGTGAGGTCAGGCGCCGGCGGCCGCTCGCCCCGTGCGGCCGCGGCCGCGAGCGTCCCGCCCTCCTCGGTCGCGAGCGACCACGCGAAGAGCGCGAGGAGGAGGACGACGAGCCCGACGGCGACGCCTTGCCCGACGAGCTTCGCGCGACGGATCACGTCAGCGGCGGACGATGAAGACCGGCGTCCCCACGCGCACGCGCTCGAAGAGCCACTCGGCGTCGGGGATCCGCATCCGCACGCAGCCATGGGAGACGGAGTAGCCGATCGAGGCCGCGTCCGGCGTTCCGTGGATGCCGACGTACGGGGCCGAGATCCCCATCCACCGAGTGCCGAGCGGGTTCCCTGGACCGGGCGGAACCGCGGTCTTCCCGTTCGCCCAAGGCGAGGGGGGTGGGTACCACCACGGGTCCCGCTGCATCGTCGTGATCTCGAAGGCCCCGAGCGGCGTCGGGTACGACGCCGAGCCCGTGGCGACGCGGAAGGTGCGGACGAGCCGGCCGCGGAGGTAGAAGCGGAGCCGCTTCGACTCCCGGAGGATGACGATCGCGGTGCCTGCCTCGTCCTCGGTGACCGCGGGAGCGACGGCCGTGT
>JAVQXS010000193.1:0-3830 GCA_033578065.1 Thermoleophilia bacterium | reverse complement strand
GGCCCGGCGATCAACCCGATGATCAAGATCGCGAACATCGTCGCGATCCTCCTCATCCCGCTCCTCGCGTCGATTCACGGGTAGCGGGCCCGGCTCCGAGAGGCGAGCGCGCCACAGCCGTTCGTTGCACCGCCGGAGTTGCAACTCGTCGGCTACGGGTCGCCGTGGGGTGGACTGATGGCCGCCTACCGAGAGCGAGCGCCGCTGGCTGAGGGTAGGCGTGAAGAGGGCGACGTTTCGGCCTCACTCCACTGATCACCTTGCGAGCCCGAGTGCGGGGTACTACGATCGCGCGGTCAGGGCAGGCGGTCCTCCGGGTCCACCGCATTCGGTACAGGGGAGACGGACACATGCGATCGAGAGCTCTTCACCGTCGCCGCGGGATCGTCCTCATCGTCCTCGCGGCGCTCATCGTCCTCGGAGCGAGCTCCGCGGTATCTGCCCAAACGGCAGGGCCGCAGCGGCCGCTCGAGCGGCCGCTCCCCGAGGCCATCGAGGAGCTCAGGCTCGACGAGCCGCTGACGATGAGCGCAGGTCGCGAGCTGCTCCGCGCGAGCGCGACCGGTTCGGGCAAGGTCATCATTCGCCTGACTGCCGACTCCGGCGCCGACGCATTCGCCAAGGGCGCCAGCACGGAGGTGGCGAAGGCGCAGGCGAGGGCGCAGCAGGACGCCTTCCTCGCGCGCGCCCGGAGCATCGACCCGAGCGCGCGCGTGCTCGGTCGGGTGCAGATGGTGATGAACGCGGTCTTCGTCGAGGTGGACGCGTCGAAGCTCGCGGAGATCGCGAGGGATCCCGCGGTTCGACGGATCGCGCCGATCGGGGCGTACGAGAAGGACCTCTCGGAGACCGTTCCCTACATCGGCGCGAAGGCTGTCCACGACGCCGGCGTCAGGGGGAAGGGCATCAGGGTCGCCGTCTTCGACAGCGGCATCGACTACACGCACAGGGCGCTCGGCGGCTCGGGCAACCCTCTCGACTACAGGACGAACAACCCGAACATCGTCGAGCCCGGGACGTTCCCGACCGCGAAGGTGAGGGGTGGGTACGACTTCGTCGGCAGCGTCTGGCCGGATGGCCCTGAGGCGCCCGACCCCGATCCGCTCGACGACGGCCCGGAGGCAGGTCACGGGACCCACGTCGCCCACATCATCGCCGGCACGGGCGGTGTCGCCCCTGCGGCCGACCTGTACGCGGTGAAGGTGTGCTCCTCGATCTCGCCGCTCTGCTCGGGCGTCGCCCTCATCATGGGGATGGAGTGGGCGGTCGACCCGAACGGGGACGGCAACCTCCGCGACCGGATGCACCTCATCAACATGTCGCTCGGCTCGTCCTACGGCCAGCCGTTCGACGACGACCTCTCGCTCGCGGTCGACAACGCGACGAAGGTCGGCATCCTCACGGTCGCCTCAGCTGGCAACTCCGGCGACAAGCCGTACGCGGTGGGCACGCCGTCCTCTGCGGACACCGCGCTCTCGGTCGCGCAGACCGCGGTGCCGAGCGCGTTCCTGCCGCTGATGGAGATCGTCGCTCCCGCGAGCATCGCCGGGAGGTTCCCTGCGGTCTTCCAGCCGTGGTCGGTGCCGCTCACCTCCGCCGTCCAGGCGCCGCTCCAGTACGGCGACGGGGCCGGCGGCAACCTCCTCGGATGCAACCCATTCGCTCCCGGCTCGCTCGCGGGGAAGATCGTCCTCGTCGATCGGGGCGCGTGCACCTTCACGCGGAAGATCAGCAACATCAGCCAGGGCGGCGGGCTCGTCGGCATCATCGGGCTCGTCGCTCCCGGCGACCCCTTCGAGGGTGGCGACGGCGGCGACCGACCGATCACGATCCCCGCCTACATGGTGAGCCAGGCGGTCTCGAACCGCCTCAAGAGCGGTCTGCCGAACACGGTCGTCCGCTTCGACCCGGCGGTTGGGATCCCGCTCGTGAAGACGATCGTCGGCTCGTCCTCGCGTGGGCCGCAGCACGAGTCGACGCACCGCGTCAAGCCGGAGATCGGGGCACCGGGCGCCTCGGTCTCGGCGATCGCCGGCACCGGCACCGGGCAGGGGCCGTTCGGCGGGACGTCTGGGGCAGCGCCGATGGTGACGGGGGCTGCCGCGCTCCTCCTCGAGGGGTTCGGTGGGGTGAAGACGACCTCGAGAGGAACGCCGCCGGGCAGGGCGGTTGGCCACGGCCTGCGGCCGATCGAGCTCAAGGCGCTCCTCATGAACAACGCCGAGACGGGCATCGTCTCGAACCCGCTCAGCGGCGCGCTCACAGAGATCACGCGGATCGGCGGGGGCGAGGTGCGAGCGAGCTGGGCGCTCGACGCTCCCGTCGCGGCCTGGGACGACGAGGGGACGACGGCTGGACTCGGGTTCGGCTTCATCGACGTCGCCGAGGACACCGCGGTGCTGCGGAAGACGGTTCGGATCCGGAACTACGACAACAGGCGGCGGACGTACACGATCACGCCCCGCTTCCGCTTCGCGGACGATCAGGCGAACGGCGCCGTCTCGATCGAGGCGCCCTCGAGCGTGACGGTGATGCCGGGTCGCGGCCGCGACACGACGTTCGAGGTCACGCTCCGCATCGACGGCTCGAAGCTCCGCGGGAACTTCATGAGCTCGGGTAGCCAGGGGGCGAATCCGGCAGCCCTCACGACGAACGAGTACGACGGCTACCTCGTCCTCTCCGATGGGGAGGACACGCTCACGATCCCCTGGCACGTCCTGCCGCGGAAGGCTGCGAGGGTGCAGCCGAGCACGACGACCCTCGTGCCGGGCAGCTTCCCGCAGGTCATCGGGCTCACCAACGCCGGCGTGGGCACGGCGCAGAACGACGCGTACGCGCTCCTCGTCGAGAGCGCGCGGCTCACACCCGGTGGACAGGGCCAGCTGGCACCGACGCCCGATCTCCGAGCAGTGGGGATCAACACGTTCCCGGTGCCCGCCGGGTTCTGCTCGGCGAGGCCATCGTTCGTCTGGGCGTTCGCGATCACGACGTGGCGCCGGCAGGAGCACCTGCTGCCCGTCTCGCACCAGGTGTGGCTCGACACGAACCGGGACGGGACCGACGACTTCGTCGTGCTCAACCGCGATCTCTCGGGCCTCGGCACGATCAGCGACGGCCGCCAGGTCACCTGGGCCGTCAACCTCGCGGCCGGCACGGCGTCGGCGTTCTTCTTCGCCGAGCACTCCATGAACACCGGCAACACCGTGCTCTACATCTGCGGCGAGCAGATCGGGCTCGGCGCCTCGGCGCTGCTGTCCCGGCGGGTGGACGTCGACGTGATCGCCCAGGACTTCTACTACGGAGGCCCCGGCGACATCGTCGAGGGCCTCACGGTGACACCGCTCGGCGAGCGGTGGTTCGGTGAGGCCGACGACGTGCCGGGGAAGACCGCGGACGCAGATGGTCTCCGCGTGTACGACTTCGGGCCGTTCCCGGGGAACACGCCCGAGCGCGGGCTCCTGCTCCTCACGAACGGGGATCGCGGGGCTGGCAGCCGCGGCGGTGCGACCGACGGGACGGAGGCGCTCCTCTTCAGGGCGCCCTAGACGACATCGAGGCACGATCGCGAGGGGCCGGGGCAGCCGGCCCCTCGTGTCGTCTCCACGTGCGTGGCCTGAAGCGCGCAGATCGTCTCGAGCGGGACGACGCCGACGAGGCGCTCTGCCCGTCGGGCGAGCGCGAGGTGCTCGGCGTGGTAGGTCTTCGCCCAGCCGAGCCGGCCTCCGAGCTCGTACGCTCCGCGATCGGGCGAGCCCAGGGCTCGAGCCCGATCGGCGCGTCGGCCAGGAACCCGAGCGCCGCGGCCGCGTGCTCGTCCTCGATCTCGTCGC
>JAVQXS010000192.1:0-3843 GCA_033578065.1 Thermoleophilia bacterium | reverse complement strand
GGGCTGGGGAAGGCCGCCTTCAACGCAATGTCACCCACCCCGCGCGGGCAGGCGCCTACGCAACCGGGGCACAACACCGGTACGGGGTGATCCCCGGGAACTTCTTGAACGAAGGCCTCGCCACCGTTCATGCCGAGGTCTCGTCGCTGCGGTCGACGAAGATCTTCCCGCACGCGATGACCGACCCGATCGCGTTCTACGTCGAGGATCCGGGTGAGGGCGACTCCGCGAAGGGTCGCTTCACCGGCCAGTGGAAGGGGGTCGTCCGTCCGCTGCTCGAGTGGACGGTGGAGGAGGAGTGAGACGGGTCCGCCTCGTGGCTATCGCCCTCGTACGAAACGAGGACGCGTTCGTCGAGCGCGCGATCCGCAACGTCGCCAGCGCGTGCGATCGAATCCATGTCGTGGACCACGTGTCGTCCGATCGTACGTGGGACGTCGTGCGTGACCTCGCGAGAGAGCTCGACCACCTCGACGTGCGCCGCGCCAGGCACACCCGCGTCTCGCACGAGGTGCTCCAGCCGTACATGGGAACATCGACCTGGGCGCTCCGGGTGGACGGAGACGAGATCTACGATCCTCACAGGCTCGTGCGGGTGCGCGAGGCTCTCGACGCGGGAGCGTTCCGCGACGTCTTCAGGGTGCAGGCGAACGTTCTCCACTGCGTCTCGCTCGACGCCGAGCGGACGACGGCAACCGGCTACCTGTCCCCGCCAAGTCGACCGGTCACCGCGCTCTTCAACCTCGGCGCGGTCGACAGCTGGCGGGGAGCCGTCGAACGACTCGAGGGCGGCGAGGTCGCCTTCCGGCAGGGGTACGGGTGGCAAGCGGTGGATGCGCTACCAGACCGCTACTCGTGGGACGAGAGCCCACTTCGCTACCTGCACGTCTGCTTCCTCCGGCGCTCGAGCCGAGACCCCGACGGCGCGCCGCCGCGGCGCACGCTCACCGAGACCGGGGAGCACCGCCGGGGAGCGTTGGGCTGGGCGATTCGGCACATCCGCCCGCCTCGACTCAACGAGCAAATCCGCGAGATCCATGCCCGGGGGTCAAGCTGGAAGATCGAGAAGTACCGCCGCGGACCCCAGGTCGAGGTGGACGCGTCACCGTTCTTCGGACGCGCCGATGCGAGCCGCTCGCAGGAGATCCTCATCCGAGGCGACGTGGCCTCGGGGCGTATCGACGGGGCCGGAGCGCTGTCGGTCGGGTGAGCCCCTCGCCGGTCTCGAGCGCTGGCCCTCTCCTCGCTGCCAGCGCCTCTCACTTGAGCGCGTAGCGGGTCGGTGCGTCGAGCTCGGCGACCGAGCCCGTGAAGCGGTAGCTGCGCTCGGTGAGGGAGGCGAGCGAGGCGGGCGACGAGTACGTCGCCGTCGCGAGGACCCGCGGTCGCCCGGTCGCGAAGCCTCCCCGGTGGAAGCCGGCCGTGTTGCAGAAGAGAAGCGTCCCCCTCGGGCCGGTGAAGGTGTGGATCGCCTCGCGTGGGATGCGGCGCTCGAGCTCGTCCTCCGGCGGGTAGTTCTCGCCGAGCGGTCTCCATGGCCACGCGTCGCCGTACGGGCCGCCGGGGGCGCTGCCCGCGGCGTACTGGAAGGGGCCCGTACGCTCGTCCACGTCGACGAGGTAGAGGAACGCCTTTACGAGCTTGCGGTCGTTGAAGTCCCGATGCCACCGCTGGGAGGAGATCCGCGTCGCCTCCGCGGGCTGGGGCACCGAGTACCAGAGGTCGACGTACTCGAGCTTCGACCAGAGCCCGAGGTACGAGTTCGCGATGTCGAGCATGCGCCGAGAGGCGCAGGCGCGGAACCACGGGTCGGAGAGGTCGAGGTCGACGCCGTAGCTGTGGAGTCGGACGACGAACTCCTTGCCCTCTCGCACGCGTAGGAGCTCGCGGTCGCTGGCGAGGCCCGCCTCGGTCTCGGCGACGAAGCGCTCCCCCTGGGCCGCGATCTCCTCCCAGAGCGCGTCGCCGTCGAAGAGCTCGGAGAAGGTGAGGAGGGAGAACCCCTGCGCGTCGAGCTCTGCGACGACGCGGCGTTGGACGCCGTCGAGCTCCGGAGGGGCCTGCGCGAAGCGCCGGCGGCTCGCGCGGTTCGAGAGCGCGCGCTCGTGGAGCAGGTACGTGGCGCGGATGCCTCGGCGCTCGAGCGCAGAGGCGACCCGGCTCACCCGGGCGGCGAAGCGCGTCCTCGTCCGGTGCATCGGCCGTACGCTAGCTGTCTCGTCCCCGTCGCTCCCTCGAAAGCGCAGCTCCCGCGTCTCAGAGGCGCCAGTAGCTCTCGAGAGCCGCTCGGCTGGCGGCGACCGCCGCTCGGGCGGGCTCCGGATCGTCCGGAAGGTAGGCGAGGGGGTCGGGGAGGCTGCTGGGCACGCCGAGCACGCCTTCCAGGGTGGCAAGGAGGCAGAGCGCGGCGTACGTCGGGGCGTAGCCCCCCTCCTGCACGAGGACGAGGCGGCCGTCGGCGTGGCGGTCGGCTGCGGCTCGTGCTGCCTCCCCGAGGAGACGGAAGCCGGCCATCGTGAGCGTCTGACGGCCGTTGGGGTCGAACTGGCTCGCGTCCTGACCGCACGCGACGAGGAGGAGCTCGGGCCGGAAGCGGTGAAGCAGGGGGAGGACGACCTCCTCCACGGCGAGGGCGTACCCCGCGTCGCCCGTTCCGAGCGGAAGCTCGACGTTGGCGTTGTACCCCGAGCCCGGCCCGCGGCCGACCTCGTCGGGCGCTCCAGTCTGCGGATGCGTCTCGCCCCAGGCTCCGTGCCGCATGTGGAGGGAGATCGTGAGCACGTCGCGCCGCTCGTAGAAGCACTCCTGCGTGCCGTTGCCGTGGTGGACGTCCCAGTCGAGGACGGCGACTCGCTCGACACCGAGCCGACGGGCGCGCTCGGCGGCGAGCGCGACGTTGTTGAAGAGGCAGTAGCCATCTGCCTGTGCCGGCTGCGCGTGGTGCCCTGGAGGGCGAACGAGCGCGTACGCTCGTACGCACTCGCCGGCGAGCACCGACTCCGTGGCGGCGATCGCCGTGCCTGCGGCCGCGCGCGCCGCGTCGAACGAGCGAGGGGAGACAGGCGTCGTTGGCGTGAGCCGTCCTCCGCCGTCGAGGCAGAACCGGCGAACCTCCTCGACGTAGCTCGGTGCGTGGACGAGCTCGAGCTCGTCCACGCGCGCGACACGGCCCTCCTGCCAACGAACGAGCTCGGCGAGCGGCCCTCGCTCGAGGACGGCCTTCATGTTGCGGAGGCGGAGCGCGTTCTCGGGGTGGGGCTCCTGCTCGGCGAGAAAGGGGGAGGGCCGCGCCTCGAAGACCCCGCTGCCCGTGTCGTGGAGGAGGACGCCCTCGTGCCAGAAGACGTCGATCGTCGCGCGCACCTCAGACGGGCGACGGCGCCATCCCGTAGACGAAGAAGGCTGGCTCGTCGCCCACGTTCCGCAGCCGGTAGCGCCAGCCGGGCGCGAGGTAGACGGCGTCGTTCGGACCGACGTCGAGCTCCCCTTCGTCCCAGGAGAGCCGCAGGCGGCCGCGGACGACGAAGTACGTCTCGTCGACGGGGCCGTAGTACGTCTCCTCGTCCGCCGTTCGGTCCTCGTCCTCGAACGACCACACGTTCGTCTCCTCGCCTGGGTCCATCCAGCACGCACCGAGCAGGAGGTTCGAGCCGCAGCTCTCGCGCGTCACGAGCCGCGCGATGCGCACCTTCGTCGGTGCCTCCTCGGCGGGGATGACGGGGACGGAGGCGAGCGGGATGACACGTGGCCGAGGGCGCATTGGGAGCGATTCTCCCCACCTCGCCCGCGTGGATCAAGGACGGGTCGCGCGCAGAGCGGGCGGTCCGCGGGCTGCTTCGCCGA
>JAVQXS010000191.1:0-3852 GCA_033578065.1 Thermoleophilia bacterium | reverse complement strand
CCTGCCTCGCCTGCGGCGCGCGGACGTCGTCTGGGTCGAGCCGAGGCTCGTCGCGCAGATCGAGCTCGCCGAATGGACGCGGGAGGGCCGCATGCGGGCTCCCGTCTACCTCGGGCTCCGCGACGACGTGCCGATCGAGGACGTCCGTCGCGAGCGGACACCGCCCCCGGCGGTCCTCCGTCGCGGTCGCCGTGAGCTCCGATTGTCGAACCTCGACAAGCCCTTCTGGCCTGAGGAGGAGATCACGAAGGGCGAACTCCTCTCGTACTACCGGGAGCTCGCGCCGGTCCTCGTCCCGCACCTGCGCGGGAGGCCGTTCACGATGGTGCGCTACCCCGACGGCTGGCAGGGCAAGCACTTCTTCCAGAAGCAGGCGCCGCGGCACATGCCTGAGTGGATCCGGCGGGTGCCCTTCCCCGCCTCTGCACGCGCCGGCGAGCGACGGGTGATCGAGTACGCGGTCGTCGAGGACGAGCTCGCGCTCCTGTGGATGGCGAACATGGGCTGCATCGAGCTCCACACGTGGGCGTCCCGTGTCGATCGCCCCGAGCGGCCGGACTGGGTCGTGCTCGACCTCGACCCGTCGGACGGGACCTCGTTCGACGATGTGGTGACGGTCGCCGGTCTCGTGCGGGAGGCGCTCGACCTGCTCGAGCTCGACTCGTACCCGAAGACCTCCGGCTCGCGGGGGATGCACGTGCTCGTGCCGATCGCGCGCAGGCACACGTTCGACGACGCCCGCGAGCTCGCGGAGACCGTCGCCGGGGCGCTTGCCCGCGCGCATCCAGGGCTCGTGACGACCGAGTGGTCTCGTGCGAGGCGCCGAGGCGTCCTCGTGGACGCGAACCAGAACGGGCCCGGGCGGACGACCGCCTCGGTCTACTCGGTGCGGCCACGTCCAGGCGCGCCCGTCTCGACGCCGCTCCGTTGGGAGGAGGTGAGGCGCGGGCTCGACCCGGCAGCGTTCACGATGGACGTCGTGCTCGATCGTGTCGCGCGCGAGGGCGACCTCTTCGCCGGCGTCCTCTCCGGGAAGCAATCGTTGGCGAAGGCGCTCCGCGCGCTCCGGTAGGCGAGGGCATCCTTCGGACGTGGCTCGACAGGTATCGGTGATCGGGAGCGGCCGCGAGTGGGAGCCGGCGGCCGAGGAGGTCGGTCGCCTGCTCGCAGAGCGCGGCTGCGTGGTGGTGACCGGGGGTCTCGGCGAGGTGATGGCAGCCGCCCACCGCGGCGCGAGGCTCGCGGGCGGGACGACGATCGCGATCGTCCCCGGCGAGAGCCGGCACGAGGCGAATCCCTGGGCCGAGCACGTCGTCGTCACTGGGATCGGGCACGCGCGGAACCTCGCCGTCGCCGCCTCCGGCGAGGCGGTGATCGCGATCGGCGGCAGCTACGGGACGCTGAGCGAGATCGCGTTCGCGCTCCGTCTCGGGAGGCCGGTCGTCGCGCTCGAGGGCGCGCCGGCAGTCGACGGCGTCGAGTGGGCGACGTCCCCCGCCGAGGCGGTCGAGCGCGCGCTAGGGCATCTCGATCGGAGGTGAGGCGCCACCACGCATGCGCTCGAGCAGCGTGCTCGCGCCCACCTTGTCGAGCGGCTCGTTGAGGTTCCCGCACTTCGGGCTCTGGACGCACGACGGGCAGCCGGAGCGGCACGGGCAGCTCACGAGCAAGCGCGCGGTGTCCTCGACCCAGGCCTCGAAGCGCGCGAACCCACGCTCCGCGATCCCGACGCCGCCCGCGTGGCCGTCGTAGACGAAGATCGTCGGACGGCCTGTCTGGTAGTGGAGGTTCGTCGAGAGGCCGCCGATGTCCCAGCGGTCGCACATCGCCCACAGGGGGAGGAGGGCGATGAGCGCGTGCTCGGCCGCGTGCAGGGTGCCGAGGAGCGTCGGCATCTCCTCCAGGCCGTCGAGGTGCTCCGCCCGCGGCGAGAACCAGATCCCCTCCGTCTCGAACGTCGTCTCGGGCAGGAGCAGGGGCACGACGTCGATCGTCGAGCCGTCCCGCACCGCCCGCCGCGCGTAGCCGACGACCTGCTCGGAGACGGAGAGGCGACCGAACGCAAGCTCGACCCCGAGGCGCTCCTCGACGCGCAGCGCCTCCTCGATCGTCGTCTCGGTCTCGCGTTTCGCCTGCGTGTACCAGTCGACCTGAGCGGGCGAGACGAGCGCGACCCTCCCCCTCTCGTCGAGCGCCTCGACGAGGTACTGCTCGCCGAGGTGGAGGTAGACCGCTCCCTCGTGCACCGTCGAGTACGCCCGCTCGCGCTCGACGAGCCCGAGCAGGGCGCCGCTGGACGTATCGACGATCGCGAACGCCTCGGGGTCGCCCGAGCGGAGGGAGACGCGGGCGGCGGGGTAGTCGCGGCCCTTCCAGACCCAGCCGGGGGACGTACGCTCGAGCTCGGGAAGCTCGGCCGCGCGGCGGAGGGCCTCGCCGCCCAGCACCTCTGCGTCGTCCTCGCCGAGCGGCGCCTCGAAGGCCGCGGCGAGGACGTGCGGATCGAGGATGCGCGGGCTCGCGTGGTCGAGGATCGCCGCCTCGACGCGGCGCGAGAGGAGCGCCTCGGGCTCGCGGGCGAAGAACTGGTCGAGGGCGTCGTCGGAGGCGACGAGCAGCGCGAGCCCGCGATCCCGACGTCCCGCACGACCCCACTGCTGGCGGAGCGAGGCGACGGTCCCCGGGAATCCGACGGAGATCGCGCAGTCGAGGAGCCCGACGTCGATCCCGAGCTCGAGCGCGTCGGTGGCCGTGACCCCGAGCAGCTCGCCCTCGACGAGCCGCCGCTCGATCTCGCGCCGCTGCTCGGGCGTGTACCCGGCGCGGTAGGGAGCGAGGCGAGCGGCGATCCCGGCATCGAGGCGCTCGACCGCGAGGCGGTGGACGAGCTCGGCCGCGCGACGGCTCTTCGCGAAGCAGATCGTGCGCAACCCGCGGGAGGCGAGCGTGGCGAGGAGCCGGGCGGCGTCACCGAGCGGGCTCGCCCGCTGCCCGAGCTCGGCATCGAGGAGGCGAGGGTTCCAGATGGCGACCTCGCGCTCGGCCCGCGGCGCGGTGTCGACGTCGACCGCCGTCGCGTGCTCGCCGATGAGCTCGAGGGCGAGCTCGTCCGGGTTCGCGATCGTCGCCGACGCGAGGAGGAACTGGGGCGTCGCGCCGTACAGGCGCGCGAGCCGCCGCAGGCGGCGCAGGACGTTCGCGACGTGCGAGCCGAAGACGCCGCGGTAGACGTGCGCCTCGTCGACGACGACGTACGCGAGGTTCGCGAGCACGTCTCCCCAGCGGTCGTGGTGAGGGAGGACGCCGACGTGGAGCATGTCGGGGTTCGTGAGGATGAGGTTCGCCCGCCTGCGGACCTGCCACCGGCGCTCCGAGGGCGTGTCACCGTCGTAGATCGCCGGCTGGACCCCTCGTAGCCGGAGCTCTGCGAGCGCGCGCGCCTGGTCCTGAGCGAGCGCCTTCGTCGGGTACAGGGCGAGCGCTCGCGTCCTCGGGTCGCGGACGAGCGCGTCGAGCACTGGGAGGGTGAAGGCGAGCGACTTCCCCGATGCGGTGCCGGTGGTGACGATGACATTCTCGCCGCGGCGCGCTGCCTCCCAGGTCTCTGCTTGGTGCCGGTAGAGCGCGGTCACGCCCGTGGCGGCGAGCGCCGAGGCGACTCGCGGGTCGAGGTCGTCGGGGAGCGGCTCCGTCCGCGCCTCGCGGGCCGGCTCCACGGCTCGGTAGACGACCTCCTCGCCCTCGAGCAGGTCCTCCCACGTCGCCGCGAGCTCCGTCGTCACGGCACCCAGTGTCGCTGGACTCAGCCCGGTGCCGCGGTGGGGCAGAGGCCGGCGCACATGAGGATGCGCG
>JAVQXS010000190.1:0-3870 GCA_033578065.1 Thermoleophilia bacterium | reverse complement strand
TCCCTCACCGAGAGGCCGAAGGACGGGAGCTCACGGGCGACCGGGAGGCTTTCGTGAGCCGTCCCTCGCCCGAGGAGCGCCTCGCGAACCCCGACGCCGTGCTCACCCGCTCCGACCTCGCCGAGCTCGGCTACCCCCGGCGGGCGATCGACGCCATCTTCCGCGCGGCGACGAAGCTCTCCGGCGTCGAGGTCTGGGAGGGCTACTCGCGGCCGCTCATCCGCGTCTGCGACTTCCTGGCGCTGCGGGAGGAGGCTGCCTTCAAGGAGGACCGCGTCCGCCCTGGCAGGTGAGGGTTGCGAAGAGCTTCGCGAGCACGCACACTGAGGCTACGCCTGACTGGCCCAGGCGCCCTCCTACCGTCTGCTGACGCCGTGTGCCCAGGCCCCCGGGCCGGTGGGCCAGTCGCCGCGCCCGGGGGCTTGGCCGAAACGGAAGGAGGTTCCCCCGATGAGTGAGCGGAAGGTGCTCTGTGCCTAGCGTCTGGATCGCCCGTCGGCAGAGGAAGGGCGGGGGTGTCTCCTTCCGCGTCCTCTACCGGCTTGGGGGAAGGGAGAGCGCCCCCCGCTACGCTGGCTCCTTCCGGACGCTCCGCGAGGCCCGGATCCGGCGTGATCTCGTCGCGGGCGAGCTCGCCGCCCTCCGCGTCCCCGACCTCAAGCGGCTCTCGGAAGCGCCAGCGCCCAAGCCGACCCTCGCCGAGGTGGCACGCCGCTGGCAGGCGAGCCGCCGCGACGTGCGGGAGGCGACGCGGATCCAGCACCGCACCGCGCTCGCGCGGGTGCTCCCGCTCCTCGGCGCTCGGCCGGTCGATGAGATCACCCTCGAGGACGTGCAGGCGCTCGTCGACCACCTCGCCGCTGAAGGCAAAGCGCGCGAGTCGATCCGCAAGTCGCGCACCGCGCTTGCGATGGTGCTCGACTACGCGCGGGTGGAGCCAAACCCGGCCCGAAGCCGCCTCGTCCGGCTCCCGCTCGCAGAGCCCGAGGAGGTGGAGCCTCCGATCGCCGACCACGTGGAGGCGGTAGCGTCGCTCCTTAGCCCTCCCTACCTCCTCGCCCTCCTCACCCTCGATGCGACCGGGGCGAGGATCGGCGAGCTCGCCGCGGCGAGGGTCGGAGACCTCGACGAGGCGCGCAGGGCGTGGCTTGTGCGCGCTCGGGTAGCGAAGACCCGCCGTCCCCGCTGGGTCGAGCTCCCCGACGACCTCTTCGCTGTGCTCCTCGAGCGCCTCCCCCCGCGCGAGGATCGCGACCCGCAGGCGCCCCTCTTTCCGATCGGCAGCGCCGACCGCCTGCGCATGGCGATCCTCCGCGCCTGCCGGGCTGCGGGCGTGCCGGAGTGGTCACCGCACGAGCTCCGCCACCGCCGGATCAGCCTCCTCCACCACCAGGGGCTCTCCTGGGCGGAGATCGGCGCCCGCGTCGGCCAGCGAAACCTCTCCGTCACCGCCGACACGTACACGCACGCCCTGATCGACTACCGGGAGATCGACCGCGGAAAACTCCTGGAACGTGTCCGCGCGGTGCAGACCCCGGTGCAGACCTCGGGCAGCGAAGACCGCGCTTCTGCAGGGGTGTTCTAGGTCAGTACCGCCCACTCTCGCCCTCGCTCGGTGGCGGTCGCTGCGCAGGCACGAGGCTCCGCGTCGGCCACAATACGCGCCGTGCCAGCCGCCGCACCGCCGCGCAACGCCCTCGCTCGCCTCGTCGACTCGGGAGCGTTCACGGCTGCGGTCGTGGGGACGATCGCAGCCAACGCGGTCGTCCTCGGCCTCCAGACGTACGAGGGGATCGTCCGGCGCTTCGGCGACTGGCTCGAGCTCGCGAACGCCCTCTGCCTCGGCATCTTCCTGCTGGAGCTCGGCCTCCGGGTGGCGTCGTACTGGCCCCGACCCCTCGGCTTCTTCCGCAGCGGGTGGAACGTCTTCGACTTCGTCGTCATCCTCAGCGTCTTCCTCCCTGGCGTCAGTCAGAGCACGACGACGCTCCGGCTCCTCCGGCTCCTCCGGGTCGTCCGCCTCGTGCGCGTGCTTCCGGAGCTCCGGGTCCTCCTCCTCGGCGTCTGGCGGAGCATCCCGCCGCTCGCCTCCATCGCGGCCGTGACCGCGATGATCCTCTTCGTCTACGGGATGGTGGGCTGGATCTGGTTCGGGGACGAGCTCCCGCGCCAGTGGGGCGACATCGGCCGGGCGATGCTCACGCTCTTCGTCATGCTCACGCTCGAGAACTTCCCGCAGTACATGGACGCGGCCATGGACGTCGAGCCGTGGGCGTGGGTCTACTACGTGAGCTTCATCCTCGTGGCCGCCTTCATCGTCCTCAACGTCCTCATCGGGATCGTCCTCAACGCGATGGAGGAGGCGCGGGAGCTCGAGCGGCGGCGCGCGCTCCGCGAGCGTCACGGCGCGACGGGTGCCCCCGTGATCGACCCCGAGGCGCATGCACCCGTCGCCGAGCGCATCGCCATCCTCCGCAACGCGCTCGACGAGCTCGAGCTCGAGCTCGCGGTCGGCGCGAGCGCCGAGCGGCCTCCACGCTGAGCGGCCGATCGCCGGCACGTGCAGCGCCCGTCGGCGTAGCATCGCGGCCGGTGAAGACCGTCCTCGTCGTCGGCGCCGGCCGGTACCAGCGACCCGTCATCCGCCGGGCGAAGGAGATCGGCTGCCGCGTCGTTGCCGTCGACCGCAACCCGGACGCGCCGGGCCTCGTCGAGGCGGACGTGGCCCTCGTCGTCGACTTCGCCGACGCGGACGCCGTGCTCGAGGCGATCGCGGGCCTCGAGCTCGACGGCGTGACGACCGTCCAGTCGGACCTCGCCGTGCCGGTCGTCGCGCGCATCGCCGCCGAGCGAGGCCTCCCTGGGATCGGAGTCGAGACCGCCCGGCTCATGACGAGCAAGGTCGCGATGCGCCGCCGGCTCGCGGAGGCGGGCGTGCCGCAACCGAGGTTCGCCTTCGTGCGCGGCGTCGAGGACGCGCCCTCCGCGCTCGAGCGAGTGGGAACGCCCGCCGTCCTCAAGCCAGGCGCAGGCAGCGGGCAGCGCGGGCTCTTCCGGATCGAGCGCCTCGAGGACGTCGAGGAGCGGCTCGCGGAGGCCGTCGCCATCTCCCCTGGCGAGCCGGGGCTGCTCGAGGAGTACGTCGATGGCACCGAGCTGAACGGCATCGTCGTCCTCGAGGAGGGCGCCGTCCGCCTCGTCGCGCTCTGCGACCGCCTCCGGCCGTCGGGCTCCGGCTTCGGGGTGAGCTGGCTCCACGTCTACCCGCCCCACCTCGAAGGCGAGCGCCGCGCCGAGGCCGAGCGGATCGCCGTCGAGGCCGCGCGGGCCCTCGGCCTCCGCACGGGCATCGCCTTCCCGCAGCTCCTCGCGGCCGCCGACGGACGGCTCCTCCTCGTCGAGTGCGCCGCCCGGATCGGGGGGATGATGGCCGAGCACCTCGAGCACGCGCTCGGGGTCGACCTGCTCGAGGCGCAGCTCCGGCTCGCGCTCGGCGAGGAGCTCCCAGACGGCCTCCTCGAGCCGCGGCGGCAGCGGCCCACGGCTGTCCGCTTCCTCACCGCCGAGCCGGGGACGCTCCGCGCCGGCACGGTGACGCGCGTCGGCCCGCTCGAGCCGGTCCTCGCGGCGCCCGGCGTCGTCGACGCGTCGATCTACGCCGTGCCGGGCGAGACGATCAGGCCCGTCACCGTCATCTCCGACCGCCGCGGGTACGTCATCGCGGTCGGCGACTCGCGGGAGGAGGCCGTCGCTCGGGCCGACGCCGGCGCGGCGCTCGTCGAGATCGAGGTGGAGGAGGCGCGGTGACGTCCGAGGGGTGCTCCTTCTCCCTCGAGCACTACCGCGAGCTCCTCGAGGCCGCGAAGGCCG
>JAVQXS010000189.1:0-3873 GCA_033578065.1 Thermoleophilia bacterium | reverse complement strand
ACGCAGCGTCCGCCGAGGTCGACGACGTCCGGCGTCGGGAGAGCCACCTCGTGCGTCCCGACTGCGCCCGCGATCCGGTCGCCGGCGATCGCGAGCGAGCGCGCGACGGGGAGCGACGGGTCGAGCGTGCGCACGACGCCGTTCTCGAGGATCATCGTGGGCGACTGTACTGAGGAAGGAGGGATGATGATCGATCACGTCTCCGTCAACGTCTCCGACCTCGCGCAAGCGAGGGCCTTCTACGAGCGCGCCCTCGCCCCGCTCGGCTACGCGGTTGGCTTCGAAGGGGAGGATCTCGTGTACTTCGTCGAGGGCGGGAGGCTCGACTTCGGCCTCGCCCGTCGGGATCCCGTCGGCGGCGGCCACGTCGCCTTCCGGGTCGCCGATCGAGAGACCGTGCACGCCTTCCATGCAGCGGCGCTCGCCGCCGGAGGCGTCGACAACGGCGCTCCCGGCCCGCGGCCGGAGTACGGGGAGGGCTACTACGCAGCGTTCGCGCTCGATCCGGATGGGAACAACCTCGAGGCGGTCGTCCACGGGGGAGCCTGAGGGGAGAGCTTCGACCGCTTCCCGCTCGTCCTCCCCCCGGAGGCGTGGGCGGGTGGGCGGGAGTCAGGCCGCCGTAGAATCCCTGCGTGCCCTGGGAGCCGCTGAGCGCCGAGCAGCTCGAGATCCGCGAGCTCGTTCGGACGCTCGCTCGGGAGCGGATCGCCCCGCGGGCGGCCGAGATCGACGCGTCGCACGAGTTCCCGTGGGACGTCGTCTCGCTCTTCCGCGAGCACGGCCTCTTCGGGCTCTTCTTCGACGAGGAGTGGGGAGGGACGGGCACGGGCACGCTCGTCTCCCTCGTGGCGATCGAGGAGGTCTCGAAGGTCTGCGCGACGAGCGGACTCATCCTCGCCGTCCAGGAGCTCGGCTCGCTCGGGCTCAAGCTCGCGGGCTCGGCTGAGCAGAAGGTGCGCTTCCTGCCCGCGCTCGCCTCCGGGGAGGTGCTCGCCGCCTACGCTCTCACCGAGGCGGGCTCGGGGTCGGACTCAGCCGCGATGCGGACGACCGCTCGGCGCGAGGGCGATCACTACGTCCTCGACGGGTCGAAGCGCTTCATCACGAATGCAGGCGTCGCGGGGCTCTACACGGTCTTCGCGAAGACCGACCCGAGAGCCGGTCACGCGGGGATCTCGGCCTTCCTCGTCGAAGCCGACATGCCGGGCTTCGACGTCGCGCGCCTCGAGCTGAAGATGGGCATCGCGGGATCGACGACCGGCGAGCTCGTCTTCGACGGGGCGCGCGTGCCGGTCGGAAACCGGCTCGGCGAGGAGGGGGAGGGCTTCAAGATCGCGATGCGCGTCCTCGACCGCTCGCGGCCGGGCGTCGCCGCCCAGGCGCTCGGGATCGCTCAGGGTGCCACCGACTACGCGCTCGAGTACGCGCGCACGCGCGAGACGATGGGGAAGCCGATCGCGGAGCACCAGCTCATCGCCGCGAAGCTCGCCGAGATGGAGACGCGCTGCGAGGCGGCGCGCGGTCTCCTCTACCGCTTCGGGCGCATGGTCGACGAGGGCGCTCCCGACGCCGAGCTCACGAAGGCGTCCGCGATGGCGAAGCTCTTCTGCACGGACACCGCGATGTGGGTGACGACCGAGGCGGTGCAGATCCTCGGCGGCTACGGCTACATGAGGGAGTACCCGGTGGAGCGCATGATGCGCGACGCGAAGATCACGCAGATCTACGAGGGGACGAACGAGATCCAGCGGCTCGTCATTGCGCGCGAGATGCTGAAGGAGTCGCGGGCATTCCTCCTCGCGGGCGTCGTCTGACTCGCCGCTTGGCTCCCTCCGGGCTCCCGCGGATGCGGCGTCTCGCCTCGCTAGACTGAGGGCGCTCGGGGGCCATAGCTCAGCTGGGAGAGCGCCACGCTGGCAGCGTGGAGGTCGCCGGTTCGAGCCCGGCTGGCTCCATCCCGACGGGAATCCGCCTCGCATCGTCTCGGGCGCGAGCGCGTGGACGGACTCCCTCGCCTGTCTACCGTGCGGGAGCGGTGCGGGCGATGAGGGTCGCCGCCAGCAGGGGGCCGATGCCTCGGAGAGGGATCTCGGCGCGCGATGGGCTACAGGATGTTCACGGCGCGTGCGGCGACCACGACGAGGGTGACCGCCGCGAGCACCGACTCGGCAGCCATGAGCGCCTTCGCCCAGCGCGTGAGGGGCATCGCGTCGGTGGGGCTGAACGCGATCGAGTTCGTGAGGGAGACGTACAGGTAGTCCCACACCCGGGGCGACCAGCCCGGACGCGCGAGCTCGGGGTTCTCGTCCTGGGGAAACTGGAAGTCGGGCCTCCGGGGAGCGCTCGAGAGCGCCCTCGCGACGGGGCCGCCGCAATCGAGCTCCCAGAAGGCCAAGCCGAACGCGAGCGCGTTCGCGAGCCACACGGTCGCTCCGGTGAGAAGGAGCTCGCGGCCGGTCATGGCGTTGCCCCAGTGGGAGACCAAGGTTGCGATCAGGATGACGACGGCGGCGACGGTGAGCGCGAGCACGGCCGCGAGGAGGCCGATCACGAGGGGACGGCGGCGATCGTGTCCGACGGCTCGGCCCACGCCGACGAGGAGCCCGCTCGCGAGGGCGACGTAGGCGCCCGCGAGCACGAGCCAGATCCACCAGAGCGTTCGTCCGAGCAGCTCCCACCCGGCGTGCCTGCTGACGAGCGCGAGCGCGCACGCGAGCCCCGCGGCGACGAGGGCGAACGGCGCCGCGTCGTCGCGTGCCTCGCGGATCGCGGCGTGCAGGAGGTCGTCAGGAGGCGCGCGATCATCGGACATCGTTGGGCTCCGCGCACACCATACGGGGCGGAGATTCCAGCCTCACCGCCCGCTCGTTTCAGGTGCCGATGCGGCAAGGGCTTGTCGAGCCCGCGGGTCGACGCCCCTTGCGACCGAGGGCGTCCCGATCGCTACCCTCGTTACGAGAGGGCGAGCAAGCGAGCGAAAGGAGCGACGATGCCCTTCTACCAGCGCCGCGGCGAGCTGCCGCGCAAGCGCCACATCGTCTTCCGCGAGAACGGCCGCCTCCTCACCGAGGAGGTGATGGGGCTCGAGGGCTTCTCGGGGATGGAGTCGATCCTCTACCACCTCCATTCCCCCTGCCGCGTCAAGGAGCTCGGCGCCTTCACCCCCCTCGAGCACGAGGAGTGGGTGCCCGAGGCGCACGCCCACCGTCTCCTCTCGACCGCCACCGTCGCTCCCTCCGGCGACGAGATCTCCGGCCGCAGGGTCCTCCTGTGGAACGACGACGTCGAGATCTCCCTCTGCCGCCCGGAGCGCTCGATGGACTACTTCTTGCGCGACGGCGAGGACGACGAGCTCGTCTTCGTCCATGAGGGGGAGGGGACGCTCGAGACGACCTTCGGCGACCTCCCCTACCGCGCAGGCGACTACGTCGTCATCCCCCGGGGCACGACCTACCGCTTCTGCCCCAAGGAGGGATCGGCCCAGCGCTACCTCGTCTTCCACAGCCCCGGCCTCATCGAGATCCCCTGCCGCTACCGCAACGCCTACGGCCAGCTGCTCGAGGGCGCTCCCTTCTACCACCGCGACATCCACCCCCCGACCGAGCTCAGGACGCACCGCGAGCGGGGCGAGTTCTGGGTCAAGGTGCGCGTCCGCGGCGGCTACCAGGACTACCTCCTCGACTACCACCCCCTCGACGTCGTCGGCTGGGACGGCTACCTCTACCCGTGGACGTTCTCCATCCACGACTTCGAGCCCATCACCGGGCGCATCCACCAGCCCCCGCCCTCGCACCAGACCTTCGAGGGCCGCAACTTCGTCGTCTGCTCCTTCTGCCCGCGCAAGCTCGACTTCGACCCGGAGGCGATCCC
>JAVQXS010000188.1:0-3899 GCA_033578065.1 Thermoleophilia bacterium | reverse complement strand
TCCTCGGCCGGCTACTACGAGACGCCGCTCCACCTCCAGCCCGCCTTCCGACATCTCGGGTACGCGGTCGGATCGCTGCCGGAGACCGAGCGCGCCGCTGCCGAGAACCTCGCCCTCCCCCTCTGGGCCGGGATCGGCGAGGCGGAGCAGGCGCGGGTCGTGGACGCCGTTCGCTCGGCGCTCGCAGTAAGGGCGTGATGCGTTCGCCCGTGAACCGGCACCGCTTGTGGCAGGTCGCGGTCGACGCGGCGCTCGTCGCCGCCGCGTGGGTCGCATCGTGGTACGTCCGCTTCGACGGGAGCTGGCCGCGCTACTACGACCGCTACCTCGAGTGGGACGTCCTCGCGCTCGTCGTCGGGCTCACGCTCCCGGTCTTCGCGGCCTTCGGCTTCTACAACCGCTGGTGGCGCTACGTCTCCACCCGCGACATGTGGGGCGCGGTACGCGGCGTCCTCGTCGCTGGCGTCCTCGTCTTCCTCGTCTTCGCCGGGCTCGACTTCCATCCCGCGAAGGTGCCGCGGGGCATCTGGCTCATCTTCGTCCTCCTCCTGCTCGCCTTCGTCAGCGGCTCGCGCCTGCTCGCGCGGACGCTCATCGAGCGGCCGGCCGCGGGGACGATCGTCGCGCGGGGCAAGGAGGTGATCGTCGTCGGGGCGGGTGACGCCGCGCAGCTCATCCTCCGCGAGCTCCTGCGCAATCCGCGCCTCGGCTACACGCCCATCGGTCTCGTCGACGACGACCCGCGCAAGAAGAACCTCCGCCTCCACGGCGTGCGCGTGCTCGGGACGACGGCGGAGCTCCCCCAGCTCCTCCGGGAGCGACGCCCGGACGAGCTCCTCATCGCGATCCCCTCCGCGTCCGGCGACGTCCGCGAGCGGATCGTCCGCATGGCGCGCGCGGAGAAGGTGCCCGTGAAGACGCTACCGAGCCTTCCGGAGCTCATCGTCGGCGACTTCAACCTCGCGGGCCAGATCCGTCCGGTCGAGGTGGAGGACCTCCTCGGGCGCGAGCCGGTGGAGGCCGACCTCGAGTCGATCGCCGGGTACCTCACCGGCGAGGTCGTGCTCGTCACCGGGGCGGGAGGGTCGATCGGCTCCGAGCTCTGCCGCCAGATCGCGCGCATCGGGCCGAAGCGCCTCGTGCTCGTGGACAACGGCGAGCCGGGGCTCTTCGAGATCGAGCGCGAGCTCGTCGACGAGCGCGGCTTCCACGCCACCGCGGCCGTGCTCGCGGACGCCGGGAACGCGACGAAGATGCGCCAGGTGTTCGAGAAGTACCGCCCGGGCGTCGTCTTCCATGCGGCGGCGTACAAGCACGTCCCGCTCATGGAGGCGAACCCGATCGAGGCGGTGCGGAACAACACGCTCGCGACGCGGACGGTGGCCGACGTCGCCGTCGAGCACGGGACGAAACGCTTCGTGCTCGTCTCCACCGACAAGGCGGTCAACCCGAAGACGGTGATGGGGCAGTCGAAGGCGCTCTGCGAATGGATCGTCGAAGCGTGGGGTCACCGTCCCGATGCGACGACCCGCTTCTGCGCTGTCCGCTTCGGGAACGTCCTCGGCTCCTCCGGGAGCGTCATCCCCATCTTCCGGAAGCAGATCGCGCGCGGGGGGCCGGTGACCGTCACGCACCCCGAGATGACGCGGTACTTCATGACCATCCCGGAGGCGGTGCAGCTCGTCATCCAAGCGGGCGCGATCGGCGGCCAGGGCCAGATCTACGTCCTCGACATGGGCGATCCGGTGCGGATCGTCGACCTCGCCGACACGATGATCCGCCTCTCGGGAAAGGAGCCTGGGGTCGACATCGAGATCGAGTTCATCGGCGTCCGGCCGGGCGAGAAGCTCCACGAGGAGCTGTGGGCGGCCGACGAGGAGGTCTCGCCCTCTCCGTACGAGGCGATCATGCTCGTGACTCGGCCCCCGATCGACGCGCGCTGGCTCGAGGAGGAGCTCGACGAGCTCGAGCGGCTCGTCGAGGAGGGGGAGACGCTCGAGCTCGTCGGGCGGCTGAGCGCGATCGTCGCCGCTCCCCGCCGGCTGCTCCGCGACCTCGAGCGCGTCGAGGAGGCGGCGACCGCGCGCGAGGCCACCGAGCCCTCCTAGCGCTCGAGGGCCGTCAGGAGGAGGTCGAGGAGGAGCCGAGGATCGCGACCCTCGATCCGCGTCGTCGAGCGCGGTCGCTTCTCGAGGACGAGGTCGTCCGGCGAGGAGAGGCGTCGGAGGCGACCCTCGGCGAGGAGCGCCTCGTCCACGGCACCGAGCCGGCCGGCGAAGGTCGTCACGACGGGGACGCCGAGCGCCACCGCCTCGCGGTTCATCGTCCCCCCGGCCGAGACGACGAGGTCGCTGAGGGCGACGAGGCTCCTCCCGTCCACCGCGCGCTCCGGGACGATGAGCGCAGGGAGCCCGAGCGCGCGGATCGCGGCTCCCTGCTCAGGGGTTCGCGGGAGCACGACCGCGTCGACGCCCTCCGCCCGTCCGAGCCGACGAAGCACCTCGGCGAAGAGCGGGTTCCCGTGCCGGTGGTAGAGGGAGACCTCGGGTGGCGTCCGCACGACGACGAGGACACGGCTCGCGTCGAGGCCGAGGGCGTCGAGCACCGACGGGTCGGGCTCGAAGCCGGCGAGCGCGTACTCCTCCTTGAGCCCCGGGTAGCGACGCACCTTCAGCGCGGTCGCGCCCAGGCGGTCGAGCCGCTCCTGGGGGATCGCCTCCGGGACGACGACGCGGCGGGCCGCCCGGCAGCCGATTCCGTGCTGGAGGACGGCGAACTCGTAGTCGAAGGCGTACGCGGCGGGAATGCCGAGCGAGCGGGCGACGAGCGGCAGCTCGTGGGAGGCATGCGAGAACGCGAGCTCGAAGCCGCGCCCGCGCGCGTAGGCGCGGAGCGCGCGGACGCGACCGGTCATCGCCCTCGCCTTCCCGAGGGCGCTCGCGCCTCCGTGACCCGGGCCTACGACCGCGTGCTCGAGGCCGTGGAGGTCGAGGAGCTCGAGCGTCTGCGCGTACCTGCGAGCGGTGATCGCCACCTCGTGCCCGCGCTCTCGGAGGAGGCGGACGAGCGGCGCGAGGAGCAGCACCTGGGGCGAGTTCGTGACGTCGATCCAGACGCGCACGGGCCCAACCTACCCTCGGTCAGCGCCCTCATCGCGTCTCCGTGCGCCGTCCCCTGGCGGAGCGTGCGTTGACGCGAGCCCCGGAGCGCGCCACGATGCGGGGATGATCGTCGAGTACGCCGTCATCGTCGCTGCCGTCTCCCTCCTCGCAGTCACGCTCGCGGGCGGCTTCTCCGCGAAGCTCGCGACCGTCCCCGTCACCCACGCCGTCGCGCTCGAGCAGGTCGCGGCGGCGGCGACGGCGAAGCGACTCTCCGCGCGCGAGGCGAAGGCGGTCTACCGGCAGGCTCCCTACCGAACGCCGAGCCTCAAGTACCTCTTCGCGATCGGCTGGGTGGGGGGCGCGAGCAACGTGAGCGCGTGTGGCTTCACCCTCCTCGCCGAGGATTCGGCCCGTGCCCGGGCGGTCAAGGAGATCCGCCGCGATCCGACGATCGTGGCTGCGCTGAAGCGGCGCGGTCTCTCCGCGCCTGCCGCGGCGAGAGCGCTCGTCGCAGGGGTCGTCTCCGCCTGTCGCTGAGCCCGCTCGACTCAGGAGTCGCTCGGCGTCGAGCCGGCTCCGAGGAGCACGCGCCGGAGGCTGACGACGCCGACCACCTCCGAGCCGTCGACGACGGGCAGGTGGCGGAAGCCGTGCTCGAGCATGACCTGCGCCGCCTCCTCGAGCGACATGTCGGGCGAGGCGGTAACCGGATCCTCCGTCATCCACTGGCGGACGCGCGCCTCGCTCGTGTGGACGCGCTCGGCCATCGCTCGCAGCATGTCTCGCTCGGTGAGG
>JAVQXS010000187.1:0-3907 GCA_033578065.1 Thermoleophilia bacterium | reverse complement strand
GTCTCGAGCTCACGGTCGTCGTCGCGTAGGTCCCGCGCGGCTTCGCCCCTCCGTCCGGCAGGCGCGCGTATGCTCCTCCTCCCGCGGAAAGGAGGTGGTCCGGCAGTGAGCGCATCTGACCGTACGGGCAGCGGAGGTACCAGCGGGTAGCGGCGTGCCCCCGGGACCACCGGGAACCGTCTAGCCAGCGTAGGGGGCTCGCGACTCGCGCCGCGCGTTTCTCCGAGAACGCGCTAGAAGCGCCTCTCCTACTCCAACGCTGGTAACCGGCACGAAGGGCCGCGCCTGCGGCCCTTCGTGCGCTCCAAGACGGGAGGAGCGTCGGTCAGGCGACGAGGGGAGCGAGGGTCGCCTCCCTGACGAGCTCGACGAGATGCGTCCGGAGGCGCTCCTCGACGCCGCTGTCGCGGAGCCGCCCGTGCTCGTCGAACACCTCCTCCGCCCTCGCCACGGGGAGCTCGCCGCCCACGACCCGTGCTCCTGCGATCCCGAGGATGCGACGGAGATCCTGCTGCGCCCAGAGCGCGCCGTACTGGCCAGTGCTCACGCCGGTGACGGCGACGGTCTTCCCCGCGAGCGCGGCACCCTCTCGGGGGCGTGAGGCCCAGTCGACCGCGTTCTTCAGCACGCCCGGGACGGAGCCGTTGTACTCGGGCGTGACGAAGAGCACGGCGTCGGCCCTCGCGATCCGCTCGCGGAGGTCGCGCACCGCGGCTGGGGCACGGCTCCCGTCGACGTCTGCGTCGTAGGGCGGGATGGCGCGGAGGCGGTCGTAGAGCTCGGCCTCGACGTCGTCTGGGGCGAGCTCGATCGCGCAGCGGGCGAGCGCGACGTTGTACGAGCGAGCGCGGAGGCTCCCCGGGAGCACGAGGAGCCGGACGCTCATGCCTTCTTGATCGCCGAGAAGCTCGCGGTGAGGCGCACCTCGTTCGGGAGGAGCGTTCCCCCGTCAGGGAGCGGCGCGTTCCAGGTGATCCCCCACTCGGTGCGGTCGATCGCCGCCTCGAGGTCGATCCCGATGCGCTCGTTCCCCCACGGGTCGGAGGCAGGGCCGACGACCGCTCCCGTCAAGGTGACCGGCTTCGTCACGCCACGCATCGTCAGCTCGCCCTCGACGACGAGGTCGCTGCCACGGAGGACGACTGCGGTCGAGGCGAAGCGGAGCTCCGGATAGCGCTCGACGTCGAAGAACTCCGGCGAGCGCAGGTGCGCGTCGCGCTGCTCGTCGAAGGTCGTGAGCGCGGTGGCATCGACGCTCCCGACGATCGAGGGCGCGTCTCCCCCCGTGATCGTCCCGGAGACGGCAGGCGCTCGGCCCTTCACGGTCGCGAGCCCGAGGTGGCGGATCTCGAACTCGACGGAGGAGTGCGCAGGATCGATCTCCCACGTGCCGGCGGGGATGACGGCCGAGGATGTCTCTGTCACGATGGACATGGCACCTCCTTCGGTTCCTATGATTGCGGACGCAAGGACTCTAGCAAACGGATGAGCACGCAAGGATCGCTGACGGAGACCGCGGCCGTCGCCACCTTCGCGACCTTGCTCCGCGCGCACGCGACGGCTACGAGGAAGCTCAACGCGCTCCTCCTCTCCGAGCACGGTCTCACGCTGAGCGACTACGAAGTTCTCCTGCGGCTGGCGCACGCTCCCGAGCGGCGTCTGCGCCGAGTCGACCTCGCCGAGCAGGTCGTCCTCAGCGCCTCCGGGATCACGCGCCTCCTCGACGGCCTCGAGGCGGCTGGCTACGTCGAGCGCGGCGAGTGCCCGTCCGACCGCCGGGTCGTCTACGCAGTCCTCACCGAGGCGGGTCGGGCGAAGCTCCGCGAGGCCCAGCGTAGCCACGTCGCGCACGTCGAGGCGCTCTTCGCCGAGCGGCTCGACGACGCCGAGGTCGCGCAGCTCGGCGAGCTCCTGGGGAAGCTCGGCGAGGGGCCGCCAGGCGCGTGCGTCGCGGACGGGTAGGCGCCCTCAGCGGGTGCGGAAGTTCTGCCAGTAGCGACTCGGGGTGGGGCCGCGCTGGCCCTGGTACTTCGAGCCGATGCCTGCCGACCCGTACGGTCGCTCCGCCGGCTCCGAGAGCCGGACGAAGGAGAGCTGGCCGATCTTCATCCCTGGGTAGATCGTGATCGGGAGGTTCGCGACGTTCGAGAGCTCGAGCGTCACGTGGCCGTCCCACCCAGGGTCGATGAAGCCGGCGGTCGAGTGGATGAGGAGCCCGAGTCGTCCGAGGCTCGACTTCCCCTCGAGGCGGGCGACGAGGTCGTCCGGCAGCGTGATCCGCTCGAGCGTCGAGCCGAGGACGAACTCGCCTGGATGGAGGATGAAGGGGTCGTCGCCTTCGACCTCGACGAGCTCGGTGAGGTCCTCCTGCTCTGTCCTCACGTCGATGTACGGGTAGCGGGAGTTCCGGAAGACGCGGAAGAAGCGGTCGACGCGCACATCGAGGCTCGAGGGCTGGAGGAGCTCGGGGTCGTAGGGGTCGATCCCGATGCGGCCCTCGGCGACGAGGCGGCGGATGGCTCCGTCCGAGAGGACCACGCTGCGATTGTAGGCGGGATCGGACGGAAGCCACCGAGGCGTCCCGGCTGCCTCGCTCGGTGGAGCGCGTGCCTGCGCGATGCCCTCGAGCGCTCGTGGCTTGTGGCTGCGTCGCACAAGCTCTGCGTGTCCTGTAGCTCGCGCTGCGGTAAGGTCCTCCGCCGGTGTCGATGCTGTACCCCCCCATCGACCCGAACGAGCGCTTCCGAGCGCGACGTGCGGCGGCGCGGCGGCGGAAGCGAGCGCGGCGCGCGGTCCTGGCGGCGACTCTCCTCGCAGCGGTTGCCCTCGTCGGCGTTGGCGCCCAGCTCGTCGGTCGCGAGCCTGCCGGCGAGCGGCGGACGGAGGCTCTCCCGGCCGTCGAGGCCCTCGCGCTCGCGACCCCGGAGGACGGTCCGAGGCCGCTCCCCCTCGAGATCCGCGGGGTGCACGTCACGATGGGTCTCGCCTCGCTGCCGGGCAAGCTCGACGAGTACCTCGCGCTCGCGCGCGAGGGGCTCACTGCGCTCGAGCTCGACGTGAAGGACGAGAGCGGGCACGTCGGCTTCCTCGGCTATGGCATCCCCTCGCTCGCCCGCGAGATCGGTGCGGCGCGGGGCTACTACGATGCGCGCGCGACGGCCCGCAAGGTGCACGCCCGCGGGCTCTACCTCATCGGCCGAGTCGTGCTCTTCGAGGACCCGCTCCTCTCGACCGCTCGTCCTGACCTCGCGGTCCGCAGGCCCGACGGATCGGTCTGGCGGGATGCGGCCGGGCTCGGGTGGACGAACCCCTACGACCGGCGCGTGTGGAAGTACAACGTCGACATCGCGGTGGCCGCGGCTCGGGCCGGGTTCGACGAGATCATGTTCGACTACGTTCGCTTCCCCTCCGACGGCGATGTCGGCTCGGCCGTCTACGCAGGGCGCGGGTCGCTCCCGAAGCGCGACGTCATCCCCGCCTTCCTGCGCTATGCGCGGAGTCGGCTCGAGCGCTTCGACGTCCGCATCTCCGCGGCCGTGTTCGGCCTCTCCGCGGCCCGCGATCTCGGCATTGGCCAGCTCCCCGGCCGCATGGCTCCCTACCTCGACCTCCTCTACCCGATGACGTACCCCTCGCACTTCGGGCCGGGGGAGCTCGGCGTCTCGGACCCCTCCGCCTCGCCGGGCGAGACGGTCGCGCGCGCCCTCGCGCGCTTCCGTGCGCGACTCGCCGGCCACGACGTCCTCATCGCGCCCTGGGTGCAGGACTTCAGCTTCGCGACCCCGTACGGGCTCGCTGAGGTGCGCGCGCAGATCGAGGCCGCGCGGCTCGCGGGAGCGAAGGGCTTCCTCCTCTGGAACGCCGAGGGCATCTACACGAAGGGTGCGCTTGCGCCCTCGTAGCGGCT
>JAVQXS010000186.1:0-3908 GCA_033578065.1 Thermoleophilia bacterium | reverse complement strand
CGATCCGGCGCGGTACTTCGGGTCCCGTCCGGAGCGGCGCGGCACGACCTCGAGGAGCGCTGGTGTCGCGCGCGCGTGCGCTGTCGGGAGGTGCTCGAGGCCGATGTCCGCCACCACGACCTCGCCCGCGCAGGCGCGGCCGGGGTCGACGGCGAGGCCGACCTTCGGCGCGTGGAAGGTCACCGTCAGCGCGGCGGCGACAGCAGGCCCTGCGACCTCGCCGCTCGAGGCGTCGACCCCGGAGGGCACGTCGACCGCGACGACCGGCGCAGAGGCAGCGTTCATGCGCTCGATGAGCGCCGCCGCCGGCGGACGCGGCTCGCCGCGGAACCCCGTCCCGAAGAGCGCGTCCACGATGAGGTCGTACGCGCCGAGATCGACGGCCTCCGCGGTGCCCGCCTCGACGACGTCGGCCTCCCGCCCCGCTTCCCGCAGGACGCGGGCGGCGACGCGCCCGTCGCCACCGTTCGAGCCGCTCCCGCAGACGCACGCGACCCGCCGTGCCTCGGGGAAGGCGCGGAGCGCCTCCTCGGCCACCGCCGTCCCGGCGCGCTCCATGAGCTCGGGCACGGAGGCGGGGTAGCGCGGGTAGCGCTCCTCGGCGGCGCGCATCTCCGCCGCCGTGTACAGCGGCTCGAGGAGCGGCTCCTCAGGCATCGCGCGGCAGGACGACGGCGATCGCGGCGGCGATCTCCCGCGAGTGCGTGAGCGAGAGGTCGATCGCGCCCGCCCCGACGCGCTCGGCGTACGCGGCCGTCCGCCCGGAGAGGCGCACCGAGGGCTTCGGACGGCCGACGATCTCGACCTCCTTCCACGTGAAGCGGACGCCGCAGCCGAGCGCCTTGCCAACCGCCTCCTTGCCCGCGAAGCGGGCGGCGTAGCTCTCCTCCGGACGCGGGCGGGAGTCGCAGTAGGCCTGCTCGGCCGCCGTGAAGCAGCGGTCGCGGAAGCCGGGACGCTCGAGCGCCCGCCGCACCCGCTCGATCTCGATGACGTCGACTCCGACCTTCACGAGCCGCCGATCCCTCCGCCGAGCTCCTGCTCGAGGAGCGAGGGGAACTGCCCGAGCGAGGAGACGACCATGTCCGGGGTCGGATCGGCGCGCTCGAGCGCCTCCGGCCGGAACTTCCCCGTCCGGACGAGCACCGTGCGCATGCCGAAGAGCGCCGCGCCGCGGACGTCCGCCTCGACGTCGTCGGTCACCATCCACGTGAGCTCCGGCACCGCCTCGAGGGCATCGAGCGCCGCTGCGAAGTACGCGGGGCTCGGCTTGCCGAGGACCGTCGCCTCGACGCCGGTCGCGTACTCGAGCCCGGCGACGTAGACGCCGGAGTCGAGCATCGGTCCGCGGCTCGTCTGCCACCACCGGTTCTTGTGCAGGCAGTAGAAGCTCGCTCCCATCCGGATCTCCGCGAAGGCGCGGCTCAGGTTCATGTAGCTGAAGACCTGGTTCGGCTCGAGGGTCTCGTCGCAGCCGCCGATGAGGACCGCATCCGCGTCGTGCCCGACGAGCTCGAGGCCGGCGAGGTCGGGGACGATCGCCTCCATGACGAGCGCAAGCACGCGCTTGCCGGCGAGCTCCCGCGCGGCTGCAGCGGGGGTCGTCTGGAGCTCGGACTCCTCGAGCGTGAAGCCCATCGCCCGCAGCTCCTCGGCGAGCCTCGCGCGCGGGCGCGTGGAGTTGTTCGTGACGAAGCGGAGCGAGTGGCCGCTCCGCCGGAGCTCGCGCACCGCCTCCACCGCCCCGGGGATCGGCTCGCCGGAGACGTGGAGGACGCCGTCGATGTCGAGCAGAATGCAGGCCATGGAGCGTGAGTCTATTCGGGTCTCGCGCTCCGTCTTGCTCCCGCTCTCCGAGGTCCGCTTCCGAGCCTCGCGCTCGTCCGGGCCCGGCGGTCAGCACGCCCAGAAGGCCTCGACGAGGGTCGAGGCGACGTTCGACGTCGCGGTCTCGGAGGCGCTGTCGGAGCCGCAGAGGCGACGCGTCCTCTCGCGGGCCGGACCGGTGATCCGAGCGGTCGCCGAGGAGGAGCGAAGCCAGGCCCGCAACCGCGAGCGGGCGCTCGAGCGCCTCGTCGAGAAGCTCCGTGCGGCGCTCGCCGTCCCTCGAGCACGCGTGCCGACGGAGCCGACCCCGGCCGCCCGCGAGCGCCGGCTCGCCGAGAAGCGGAGGCGCTCCGAGCGGAAGCGCCTCCGGCGCCCGCCGGAGGAGGAATGAGGCGAGGCGGCGGCCGCAAGCCGTCGATCCCCGAGGTCGCGGCCGAGAGCGGGGCTTCCTCCCCGCAGCTCGATCGCGCCGAGCTCGCCCCAGACTCCCTCGCCCCCGAGCAGGTGCGACGACGCCTTGGGGGGCGATTCGGTCGGCCGTACCGCTACGTCGAGGAGTGCGCGTCCACCCAGCTCCTCCTGCTCGGATCGGAGCTCCCCGAGGGAGCGGTGGCGGTCGCCGAGTACCAGACGGCAGGGCGCGGCCGCCGTGGCCGCTCCTGGGTGGCTCCAGCCGGGAGCTCGATCCTCGTCTCCATCCTGCTCCGGCCGCCGCCCGCGCGGCGCGCGCCCGAGCTCTCCCTCGTCTCGGCGCTCGCGGTCGCCGCGGCGATCGAGAGCGAGACGGGTGCCGCCGCGCTCGTGAAGTGGCCGAACGACGTCCTCGTCGCAGGACGCAAGGTCGCGGGGATCCTCGCCGAGCTCGCGGAGGGAGCGGTCGTCGTCGGCATCGGGGTGAACGTGCGGCAAACGGAGGACGAGCTCCCCCTCGACGCTCCCACCCCGGCCGGGTCGTTGCGGACCGTCGCGAGCGTCATGCCCGGACGGGCTACGCTCCTCGCAGCCATCCTCGCCGAGCTCGAGCGACGCTACGAGCGCTGGCGGGAGGAGGGGCTTGTCCCCCTCTCCGCCGAGATCGAGGCCCGTGACGCGCTCCGGGGTCGCGTGGTGCGGGTCGGCGACGTCGAGGCGATCGCGCGCAGGATCCTCCCCGACGGTCGCCTCGAGGTCGAGCTCCAAGACGGCGGACGCCGCGTCCTCGACGGAGGCGAGGTGCGCCTCGTGCTCGTAGGACCGTCGGGCGAGGAGACCCAGCCCCGCTCGATCCCGGCTACTCGCCCCGATCGCCGAGGATGACCGTGACGAGGATGTAGATCGCGAACGCGATCGGCACGATGAGCGAGCGCAGGAGGCGCCCACGCCTCGGACGCTCGAGCTCATCGGCCTCATCGGCGCCGGCTTCGGGGTGCTCGGCCATCGGCTCCGCCGCGACGGGGCCCACGACGACCTCCGGTACCCCGACGACCTCGGGCTCGGGCGGAGCGGTCTCGACGGCCGGGGTCGACCACGCCCCCTCCTCCCCCTCGGACGCGGCAACGACCGCGCCGCGCTCGAGGTCGAACAGGCTCGGCCAGCGGCCGCAGGTTCGGCACGCGTTCGCCGCTGGCTCGTTGATCGTCCCGCACTGCGGGCACTGCCAGGGGGCGTCGGTCATCGGTCCGACCCTACCCGCTCATGCGCACCGGAATCTCCACGAGGTGGATCCGGGAGCCGTCCTCCGCGGAGCGCTCGAAGACGACGAGCGCGCCGACGCCGTCGAAGGGGACGTCGTACGGCTCTGTCGTGAAGTCGAAGGTGCCCCGCTCGCCCGAGCCGGAGGTCGCGGTCACGAAGCCGCTGTCGACGATGCGCCCGTCGGTGTCGACGAGCTCGTACTCGAACGTCGCCTCGAACGTGTTCGCCGTCCCCGTCGCCCGCACCGGGTTGCCGACCTCCTCGAAGAAGCGCGGCGACTCGACGAGGATCGCCGGCGTCACGTCCTCGAAGTCCGCGCGCTCGAAGCCGGGCACCGAGACCCCGCTCTCGACGAGCTCGACCGAGTCGACGGTCGGGAACTGCGTGAGCGTGTACACGACCTGCGC
>JAVQXS010000185.1:0-3938 GCA_033578065.1 Thermoleophilia bacterium | reverse complement strand
TCCCCTCGACGATGGGTTCCTGCGGAGCTCGTCCTCCTACTCTTGACGATGGGGGTGACGGTGTCAACACGCCTCGATCAGGGGCGATGCGAGAATCGCGGCATGGCCACCCTCCTCCACGCCGCGGCGAACCACCTCCGCGTCGCGAAGCGGCTCGCGGCGCGCCGCGGGGCGTCGCTCCGGGAGCGCCTCGGCCCCCTCGACGAGCGGCTCGTCTTCGTCGTCGGCTCGCCGCGCTCGGGGACGACCTTCCTCGCCGGAGCCATCGGCTCCGTGCCCGGATTCGTCGACCTCGGCGAGGTCGCCCCGCTCAAGGCCGCCGTGCCGGAGCTCGCGGCGCTCCCGCCCGACGAGGCGGCACGGCGGCTCCGACGGACGCTTGCCCTCGCCCGGCGTATCGGCCTCGTCGGATCCGTGCGGGCGGTCGAGCAGACCCCCGAGCTCGCGCACCTCGTCGACGTCGTCGCTGAGGCCTACCCGCAGGGGAGGATCGTCCACCTCATCCGGGATGGGCGCGACGTCGTCTGCTCGCTGCTCGAGAAGCCCTGGCTGCGCGCCACGTCGCGCGGCGCCGACGACGCGGGGATTCCCCATGGAGCGTACGCCCGCTTCTGGGTCGAGCCCGACCGTCGAGAGGAGTTCGCCGGTGCGAGCGACGCGCGCCGGGCCGCCTGGGTCTGGCGGAGCTACGTCGGGAGGGCTCGCTCGGCATCGGCGCCTGTGCTCGAGGTCCGCTACGAGCGCGTCGTCTCCGATCCCTCCGGAGTGGCTGCCGAGCTCGCCGCCTGGCTCGACGCCCCCGTGGCGCCGCTCGCGGCCGCGCTCTCCCGGGCGCACAGCGGCTCCGTCGGCCGCTACCGGCGCGACCTCACGGAGGAGCAGCTCGCGGAGGTCGTCGCGGAGGCCGGAGGGCTCCTCCGCGAGCTCGGCTACCTCGAGGCGCTGACCGCGGGCGAGCTCACGAGTCGCTAGCGGTGGATCGGGTCAGGCCGGTCCGCGCTCGACCGCGGACGTGCCGCGCCGCCGGACAGCTCTGTGGTCAGACGAACTCGGCGAGCGCCTCGCGCACCTTCGCGAGCCGCGCTTGGAGCTCCGTCGTCAACGCGAGGTCGCCGCCCGAGGCACCTGCGAGATCCCGCCGCAGCTTCCGCTCCCGGAGGCGGAGGAGGAGCTCCCGCCCCGTTCGCTCGTCGATCCCCTCGCGGGCAGCCCGCGCGTCGAGCTCCGCTCGGAGCGTCGTGAGCTCGGGATCGTCGCGGCCGGTGACGAGGCAGTCGCGGAGGCGACGGATCTCCTCAGCATCGAAGTGCTCCGGCGAGAGCTCAGCGAGCGCCTGCACGCGGGAGGGATGCGCGAGGCACGCCGCGAGCGCCTCTCGCTCGAGCCTCGCGCCGGCGTCGAGCACGCGGGGAGTGGCAGCCTCGGCTCGGTGGCGTCGCGTGGTGCGCGCGCGAGCGAGACCGGCGAGCGTCTCTCGCGGGAGGTCGAGGCGATCGGCGAGGAGCCGGAGCGCCTCCTGCCGTTCCGGCGAGTCCTCCGCGCGGGCGAGGACCTCCCGCGCACGGAGGAAGCCCTCCTGACGATCGGCCGCACGCTCGAGCTCGAGCCGCACGCGGTAGAGGAGGTAGCTCTCGGCCGTCGCGAGGCGCCGCTCGAACGCCTCCGGCGCGTCCGCCGGATCCTCGCCCGGCGGGAGCGTCACCACCTCGACGTCGAACCCCTGCCCGAGCGCGAGCTCCATCCCCCGCAGCGTCGCCTCCTGCCCCGCTGCGTCGGCGTCGAAGCAGAGGGAGAGCTTCCGCGTGAGGCGTCCGAGCTCGCGGAGCTGGCGCTCCGTGAGCGCCGTCCCCATGGAGGCGACGACGGGCTCGAATCCCGCCTGCCGGAGCGCGATGACGTCCGTGTTGCCCTCGACGACGACGGCCCGCCCTTGCCTCGCGATCGCCCCCTTCGCGAGGTGGAGCCCGTACAGGAGCGAGCCCTTGTGGAAGAGCTCGCCCTCCGGCGAGTTGACGTACTTGCCGGCGAGCGGATCGTCCTCGGAGAGCTTCCGCGCCTGGAAGCCGACGACACGCCCGCGGACGTCGCACACCGGGAACATGAGCCGAGCCGGGAAGTAGTCGTGGCCACGCGCCGTCGCGAGCCCACACGCGCGGAGCTCCTCGAGCGTGAAGCCCCGTGCCCGCGCCTTCTCGACGAGGCCATGCCCGGGAGCGAGACCGAGGCGGAACTCCCTGCACGCTCGCTCCTCGAGCCCGCGTCGCGCGAGGTACGCTCGGACGGCCGCGCCCCTCTCTCCCTCCCACAGGAGACGCTCGAAGTACCCTGCCGCCTGCTCGAGGAGCGCGTACAGGCGCTCGCGACGCCGGCGCTCGGCTTCGATCCTCGGGGATGGCGCCTCGTACTCGAGAGGGACGCGAAAGCGCTCGGCGAGCCACTCGACCGCGCCGACGAAGTCGAGGTTCTCCGTCTCCCGGACGAAGGAGATGACGTCGCCGCCCTTCCCGCAGCCGAAGCAGTAGTAGAGCTTGTCGACCGGGTTCACCGAGAAGGACGGCGTCCGCTCCTCGTGGAACGGGCAGCGGCCCATGTAGCGCGAGCCCGAGGAGCGGCGGAGCTGCGTGTGGGCGGAGACGACCTCGACGATGTCCGAGGCGGCGACGACCTCGCGAACCGACGCGTCCGTGATCCGAGCCACGGAGTGAGACTACTGGCCGTCGAGGTCGTACTTCGCGAGCGGCGCGAGGCGCGCGGGCTCCAGCACGTGGGGGAACGGCAAGCGCCCGAGAGCGACGCCCGCTGTCTGCTCAGAGCGAGTCGGCGTAGGCGAGGGCGAAGCGGTCGGTCATCCCGGCGACGTAGTCGGTGATGCGCGTGACGAGGTCGTCCTCGCCGGGCGGAACTCGGTCCGGCGCCGCGACGAGCGCGTCGACGATCCGCCGCACGACCGCGCGGGCGCGCGCGTGCTCGGGAGCGGCCCGCGGGCCGAGGTAGACGCGCTCGAACATGAACGCCCGTAGCGAGAGCATCGCCTCGGCGACCTCCGCCGACTGCCGGATCTCTCCCCTCCCCTCCGACGCTTCCACGATGTCGTGGACGAGGGTGTCGATCCGCTGCGACCCCGTCGCGCCGAGGACCGCGATCTCGTCGCGGGGGAGGTCGCGCTCCCGGAGGATGCCGTAGCGCAGGGCGTCGTCGATGTCGTGGTTGATGTAGGCGACGCGATCGACGAGACGCACGATCCTCCCTTCGAGCGTCTCGGGCTCGCGCTCGCCCGTGTGCGTGAGGATCCCGTCGCAGACCTCGTGCGTGAGGTTCAGGCCTTGAGCGATGCGCAGGGACTGCTCGTTGTGCCGGAAGCGCCGTCCGAAGCGGTCTCGCAGGACCTCGTCCAGCGCCTCCTCGCCCGCGTGCCCGAAGGGCGTGTGCCCCATGTCGTGGCCGAGCCCGATCGCCTCCACGAGATCCTCGTTCAGCCGCAGCGCGCGAGCGACGACCCGTGAGATCGCGGTCGTCTCGAGCGTGTGGGTCATCCGCGTCCGAACGTGGTCGCCGGCAGGGTCGATGAAGACCTGCGTCTTCCCTTTCAGCCGCCGGAACGGCTTCGAGTGGACGATGCGGTCGCGGTCGCGCTGGAACGGCGTACGCAGGCTGCACTCCTCCTCCGGGCGCGCGCGCCCTCGCGTCTCGTACGAGCGCACGGCGAACGGGGACAGGCTCTCCTCGAGCGCCCGCATGCGCTCGAGGAACGCGACCCGTGCCGGCCCGGCGATACCCACGCGCTCAGGGTAGTGGGGCCGTCGGATCCGAGACGACGGTGGGGGTCGACGCTCCCCCGCGAGGGACGACGTGGCAGCTCGCGCGCGCCCGTCCGTGGCCGACCGTCAGACGATGATCGGCACCGTGCCGCCGTCCACGCTCCACGCAGCCCCGGTGAC
>JAVQXS010000184.1:0-3948 GCA_033578065.1 Thermoleophilia bacterium | reverse complement strand
GAGAAGCTCCCGGTCGTCGACGCGGACGGACGTCTGAAGGGCCTCATCACCGTGAAGGACATCGCGAAGCGGATCGCGTACCCGGACGCGACGAAGGACGAGCAGGGACGTCTGCGCGTTGGTGCGGCGGTCGGGGTCGGATCCGACGCCTTCGAGCGCGCTGCCGCCCTCGTCGAAGCCGAGGTGGACGTGCTGGTCGTCGACACCGCGCACGGCCACTCGCGCGGCGTCCTCGACGTCGTCCGCAAGCTCCGAGCAGCCCACGACGTCGAGATCATCGCTGGGAACGTCTCGACGGGCGAGGGAGCGCTCGCGCTCGCCGAAGCCGGGGCCGATGCGGTGAAGGTCGGCCAGGGCCCGGGATCCGCGTGCACGACGCGGATCGTCGCCGGGGTCGGCGTCCCGCAGGTGACCGCCGTCTACGACGCGGCGCGCGCGCTCGCGGGACAGGACGTCCCCATCATCGCCGACGGAGGGATCCGGAGCTCGGGCGACATCGCGAAGGCGATCGCCGCCGGCGCCGACAGCGTCATGCTCGGCTCCATGCTCGCAGGCACGGACGAGGCTCCCGGGGAGGTCATCGTCGCCCAAGGCGAGCGCTTCAAGGAGTACCGCGGCATGGGCTCGCTCGGGGCGATGAAGGCCCGCTCCTTCTCGAAGGACCGCTACTTCCAGGGCGACGTCGAGGACGTCGAGAAGCTCGTTCCCGAGGGGATCGAGGGCCGCGTTCCCTACAAGGGGCCGCTCGCGCCCATCGTCCACCAGCTCGTCGGCGGCCTTCGCCAGGCGATGGGCTACTGCGGCGCCGCCACCATCGAGGAGATGAAGCGGAGGACGCGGTTCACGCGCATCACTCCCGCCGGCCTCCACGAGAGCCACCCGCACGGGATCACGATCACGAAGGACGCGCCCAACTACCGTCGGGGATGACGGTGGGAGAGGTCGTCCGCCTGCCGGAGCCCGAGGCGCCCCCCGAGCCGCGGCCCGTCCTCGTCATCGACCTCGGCGGGCAGTACAGCCAGCTCATCGCGCGCCGCGTGCGCGAGGCCCGGGTCTACTCGGAGCTCGTCGGGCACCGGATCACCGCAGACGAGGTCCGCCGGCGCGACCCAGCCGCGATCGTCCTCTCCGGCGGCCCCGCCTCGGTGTACGAGGAGGGGGCTCCGGAGGTCGATCGGGAGCTCTTCGCGCTCGGCATCCCGACGCTCGGGATCTGCTACGGGATGCAGCTCATGGCCCGCGACCTCGGGGGCGCCGTCGAGCGCACCGGGGCCTCGGAGTTCGGCAAGACGGAGCTCGAGGCGCGCGAGTCGGAGCTCTTCCACGATCTCCCCCCGACGCAGGTCGTGTGGATGAGCCACCGCGACTCGGTGACGGCGCCTCCGCCCGGGGCGGTCGTCACCGCCTCCTCGGCCACGACGCCGATCGCCGCCTTCGAGGATCGCGAGCGCCGCCGCTACGGAGTGCAGTTCCACCCCGAGGTCGTCCACACGCCGTACGGGCAGGAGATCCTCAAGAACTTCCTCTACGACGTGGCTGGGGCCGCGCCCACGTGGACGCCGGCGGCGGTGATCGAGGAGCAGGTGGAGCGGATCCGAGCCGCGGTTGGCTCGGAGCGTGTGCTCTGCGCGCTCTCCGGTGGCGTCGACTCCGCGGTCGCCGCGCTCCTCGCGCACAAGGCGGTCGGCGACCAGCTCACGTGCGTCTTCGTCGACCACGGCCTCCTCCGGGAGGGCGAGGCGGAGGAGGTCGTCGAGACGTTCTCCGGCCACTTCCGTGTCCCGCTCGTCCACGTGCGGGCGCAGGAGCGCTTCCTCGCGCGGCTGGCAGGCGTCTCCGATCCGGAGGAGAAGCGGAAGATCGTCGGCGAGGAGTTCATCCGCGTCTTTGAGGAGGAGGCGCGGCGCCTCGGCGACGTCCGCTTCCTCGTCCAGGGGACGCTCTACTCGGACGTCATCGAGTCCGGGGGCTCCGAGGACGGGGTGGCGGCGAGGATCAAGTCGCACCACAACGTCGGTGGGCTCCCTGCGGACATGCGGATGGAGCTCGTGGAGCCGCTCCGACTCCTCTTCAAGGACGAGGTGCGGCGGGTGGGGGAGGAGCTCGGGCTCCCCGAGCGGATGGTGTGGCGGCAGCCCTTCCCCGGCCCGGGGCTCGCCATTCGGATCATCGGCGAGGTCACCGAGGAGCGCCTCGCGATCCTCCGTCGCGCCGATGCGGTCCTCCTCGAGGAGGTGCGACGCGCGGGCCTCGACCGCGAGCTCTGGCAGAGCTTCGCCGTCCTCCCGGCGATCCGCTCCGTCGGCGTGCAGGGCGACGAGCGCACGTACGCGTACCCGATCATCATCCGCGCGGTGACCTCGGAGGACGCGATGACCGCCGACTGGGCTCGCCTGCCGTACGAGCTCCTCGAGACCGTCTCCAGCCGCATCATCAACGAGATCCCGGGCGTCAACCGCGTCGTCTACGACATCTCCTCGAAGCCGCCGGCGACGATCGAGTGGGAGTAGGAGGGGCGAGGTCGGCTCAGTGGATCGCGAAGCCGGCGAGACCCTCGGGCTGCTCGGAGCGGACGACGACGTCGTCGACCCGCGCGCCGGGCGGCCCGCGCCGACAGACCTCGAGGACGCGCTCGACGGCGTCGTCGGCGCCCTCGAGCACCGCCTCGACGGTGCCGTCGACGTTGTTGCGCACCCAGCCCGCGACCCCAGCCGCGACGGCAGCTCGGCGTACCGTGTCGCGGAAGTAGACGCCCTGGACGCGCCCGGAGACGATGACTCGCCGGCGGATCACAGCGAAACGATGCCGTGCGGGTCGACCTCGACGTCGACTCGTTCGCCGGGGCGCGGGTGCTCGAGGGAGACGACCGCCGCCTCGAGCTCCTCGCCCGAGTCGAGGCGGACGCGCAAGCGGACCGTCGGGCCGAGACGCCGCGCGGAGCGAACGACGGCGTTCCCACGGCTCCCGTCGACGGCAGGCCGGACGCGAACCGCCTCGGGCCGGATGAGCGCGTGCCCCCGGAGGTTGCCGAGGCCGAGGAAGCGCGCGACGTCCGCATCTGCCGGGCGCGTCCAGATCTCGTCCGGAGTGCCGACCTGGGCGAGACGTCCCTCGCGCAGGATGGCGACGCGGTCGCCGAGCGCGAACGCCTCGGCCTGGTCGTGCGTGACGTAGAGCGCCGTCAGCCGCAGGCGCTCGAAGAGGTCGGCGAGATCCTCGAGGAGCCGGTCGCGGAGGGCGCGGTCGAGCGAGCCGAGCGGCTCGTCGAGGAGGAGGACGCGGGGCTGCGGGGCGAGCGCCCGGGCGAGCGCGACGCGCTGCTGCTCGCCGCCGGAGAGCGTGGCGACGGAGCGGCGCTCGAATCCCTCGAGGCCGACGAGCGCGAGGAGCTCGCGCCCACGGCGCGCGATCTCCTCCTCGGAGGCCCCCTGCATGCGCAGCCCGAAGACGACGTTCCCCCAGACGTCCCGGTGGGGGAAGAGCGCGTGATCCTGGAAGACGAGTCCCACGCCCCGTCGGTGGGGCGGGACGCCGGCGAGGTCGACGCCTTCGAGGAGCACCCGGCCGCGGTCGGGGCGCTCGAGCCCCGCGATCACCCGCAAGAGCGTCGTCTTCCCCGACCCGCTCGGCCCGAGCACGGTCACGATCTCGCCGCGGGCGACCTCGAGCGAGACGTCGTCGAGCGCTCGCCGCTCGCCGAAGGAGACGGAGACGTGCTCCACGCGCAGCATCAGAGCCAGCCCTCGCGGCGGATCCTCACCCGCTCGACGACGAGCACCGCAAGGACGGTGAGGAGCATGAGGACGACGGCAAGCGCGTACGCCTGCGCGGCGTTCAGCTCGCCTGGGCGAGAGAGGAAGCGGAAGATCGCGACCGGGAGCGTGGGGCGGTCTGGCCGGGCGAGGAAGACGGTGGCGCCGAACTCGCCGAGCGCGATCGCGAAGGCGA
>JAVQXS010000183.1:0-3951 GCA_033578065.1 Thermoleophilia bacterium | reverse complement strand
TGGCGCGTCCCGTGCGTCAGCGAGAGGAAGTGCGGGTAGTAGCCGGCGCGCGAGAGCGAGTAGATGTTCCGCCCGTACGCGAAGATGATCGTGTGGAAGCTCGCGACGAGGCCGGCGACCGCGACGAGCCCGAGGATCGACGCCGACGTCCCCTCGCCGAAGATCGTCTTCAGGCCCTCGAGGAGCGGCTCGCCGGACTCGCCGATGACGGCCGCGCCCGGCTCGATGCCCGAGTTGAGGAAGAGGACGAGGAACCCGGTGACGACGAGCGTCAGCAGGCCGTAGATCGTCCCCCGCGGGATGTCGCGCTTCGGGTCGTGCGACTCCTCGGCGGCGAGCGGCAGCTCCTCGATCGCGAGGTAGAACCAGATCGCGAAGGGGAGCGCGAAGAAGATCCCGTCCACCCCGAACGGCAGCCACTTCGAGTTGTCGCCCTCCGGCTCGATGTTCGTGAGGAAGTCGACGCTGAAGTTCGGGATCGCCCCGATGTAGAAGACGGCGAGAATCCCGAGCGAGAGGAGGCAGATGAAGACGGCGAACTTCATCGTTGCCTCGATGCCCCAGATGTTGAGGGCGAGGAAGATCGCGTAGAAGACCGCCCACCAGATCCACGTCGCGATCGAGACCCCGAAGAGGTCGTCGACGATCGTCTGCATGTAGAAGCCGATGCCGGTGACGATGACGGCCGGGGTCACGACGTACTCGATCGTCTCCGCGACCCCGGTGGCGAAGCCTCCCCACGGGCCCATCGCCGAGCGCGCGAAGGAGTACGCGCCGCCCGTGTGCGGGAGGGCAGGCGACATCTCCGCGATCGACCAGCAGAGCCCGAAGTACATGACCGTGACGACGAGCGTCGCGATGAAGAGGCCGCCGAAGCCAGCCTGACCGAGCCCGAAGTTCCAGCCGAAGAAGTCGCCCGAGATGACGGCGGCGACGCCGAGGGCCCAGAGCGACCAGACCCCAGCGAAGCGGCGAAGTCGCCGGCGCTGGAAGTACTCAGCCTCGGCCTCGCGGTAGGTGACGGCACCGATGGTTCGCTCTTGCTCTGCCACGCCTCCCTCCTCGGTTCGCGTCGATGCGAGGGGGCGATCCTACGACGCGAGACGCGAGCGGTCAACCTCGCTGCGCCGACCGAGACGCCTATCGTTGCGCCGTGCCCCCGGCGCACGAGACGCTCGCAGAGATCACCGCCTTCCTCGCGGAGCACCCGCCCTTCGCTGCCCTCGGGGCGGACGAGCTCGCGTCCTTCGCAGCGACGGCCGAGATCGAGTTCTTCCCCGCCGGGACGGAGATCCTCTCGCAGGGAGGGCCGCCGACCGAGCACCTCTACGTCGTGCGGCGGGGATCGGTCGAGCTCCTCGACGAGGGGGAGCCGATCGATGTCCTCGAGGAGGGCGAGTCGTTCGGCCACTCCTCGCTCCTTGCCGACCTCCCTCCCTCGTTCACGGCTCGGGCCCGGGAGGACTCCCTCTGCTACCTCTTCCCCGCCGAGCAGGCTCGGGCGCTCCTCTCCCGAGGCGAGGGCGTCCGGTACGTGGCCGCGACCCTCCGCTCGCGGCTCGCCCACGCGACCGCGCGTGCGCACCGCGTCACGGCCTGGGCGACGGCCCACGTTGGCACACGCGCCTCGCCTGCGCTCGAGTGCGCGCCGGACATCCCCATCCGCGAGGCCGCCGAGCGCATGACCGCGGCCGGCCGCTCCGTCGCGGTCGTCCGCACGCCCGCGGGGTTCGCGCTCCTCAGCGACCGGACGCTGCGCGAGCAGGTGCTCGCGGGGACGCGGACGCCGGATGACCCGGTGGCGTCGCTCGATCTCTCGCCCGCCCCGACGATCGCCTCCGACCGACTCGCCCTCGAGGCTCTCGTGGACATGCTGGAGGCGGACGCCGAGGCAATCGTCGTCACCGACGGAGACGAGCTCGTCGGCGTCGTCGACGAAGGGGCGCTCCTCGATCTCGATGCCCCGAGCCCGTTCCTCCTGCGCGGCCGGGTCGGCACGGCGCGAAGCGTCGACGACGTCGCCGCCGCGCTCAGGGACGTGCCGAGGCTCGCCGCCCGACTCCTCGACGCGAGCGTCCAGGCGATCGACGCGCTCGATGTCCTGACAGCGGTGAGCGACGCGGCGACGAGGCGTCTGAGCGAGCTCGCGCTCGCCGACCTCGGCCGCCCGCCCGCTCCCTGGGCGTGGCTCACGCTCGGGAGCGCCGCGCGGCGCGAGCAGACGCTCGCCACCGATCAGGACACGGGGCTCGCGTTCGCCGCCGAGGGGGAGGAGGTCGAGCGCTACTTCGAGCGCCTCGCGGAGCGCATGACCGCGTGGCTCGCCCGGGTCGGGTACGCGGAGTGCCGCGCGGGCGTCATGGCCCGGAACCCGGGCTGGCGGATGCCTCTCGACGACTGGCTTCGGCTCTACGAGTCCTGGCTCCGCTTCCCGACCCCTCACAACGTGCGGCTTGCGATGATTGGCCTCGACGTCCGCGGTGGAATCGGTCCGCTCGACGTCGAGCCCGAGCTCGAGCGGCTCTTCGCGGAGCTCCCCCGCTTCTCGGACTTCCTCGAGGAGCTCGCCCGTGTCGCGGTCTCCGAGCGACCGCCCCTCGGCTTCCTCGGGGCGTTCGTCGTCGAGCGCTCCGGGCGCCACGTCGGCACCCTCGACATCAAGGCCGGCGGGGTGCTCCCGATCGTCAACCTCGCTCGCCTGCACGCCTTCAGCGTGGGCTCGAGCGCGCTGCGAACGACCGAGCGCCTGCGCGCAGCTGCGGCCCGAGGCGCCCTCTCGACCGAGACCGCGGCCGAGCTCGAGGACGCGTTCGCGACGGTCTGCCGTCTGCGGCTCGAGCACCAGGTGGCGCAAGCCGAGCGCGGCGAGATCCCTGACAACCAGCTCGACCCGCGCGAGCTCCCGCCTCTCGCGCGCCGACGGCTGAAGGAGGCGTTCCAGGCGATCGCGCGCGCCCAGGCCGCGGTCTCGGCGCGACCTGCGACGCGGATCCCGTGATCGCGCTCCGTCGCGGCGGCCGGAGCTGGCGCGAGGAGCGCTTCGCGGTGCTCGACTTCGAGACGACCGGCCTCGACGTCGCTCGCGACCACGTCCTCTCCTACGGCGTCGTCCCCATCGAGGAGGGACGCGCTTCCCTCCGAGATGCGGTGTACCGCGTCGTCCGCCCGCCGATCGCGCTCCCCGCTGCCTCGATCCGCGTGCACGGGATCCTCCCGAGCGAGCTCGCCGGCGCGCCCTCGCTCGAGGACGTCCTCGACGAGCTCGTCGAGGCTCTCGCCGGTCGCACCCTCGTCGCCCATGCCGCCGGGGTCGAGCTCGGGTTCCTCGAGCAGATGCGCCGCCGCTACGGCCGGCCGCGTGTGTGGCGCGCGCTCGACGTCCTCGACCTCGCGGACGAGGTGACGCGCCGCGACCCGCGGGCGACCGCGCCGGCCTCGGAGCGCCTCGCGGCGCTCGCGGAGGCCACGGGAGTCCCGGTGGGTAGAACGCACCACGCGTTCGCCGATGCGCTCACGACGGCCCAGGTGTTCCTCGTCCTCGCCACCCGTCTCGAGCGCCTAGGGGCGGGTCGCCTCCGTGACCTCCGTCGCGCCGGTCGACGTCGTCGGCACCGCCGCCTGCCGTCTGCGCGCGCTCCCCTCGCGGGCGTGGGAGCGAAAAACGTCGCATTTTGCGGGCACCTCGTCAGCGACGTCCTTGACGGCCCCCTGTCGCCGCCCTAGAGTCGCGCGTGCACCGAGCACGGAGCGCCCCAGGTTGATGGCTCTCCGAGCGGCAGCCGCCTCGGCGGCGTCGGTCGGGAAGCCGGACGACGGCGCCACGGGCTCGGTGCTTTCCTTCGTGCGTCTCACGGCGGATCCGGCTGTCTCGCCCCAGGACGAGGGCGTGCGAGGTGCCCTCGATGAGGTTCCCGAGCGAGCTCGACGAGAAGCGCCGCTCGAGGCTCTCTC
>JAVQXS010000182.1:0-3954 GCA_033578065.1 Thermoleophilia bacterium | reverse complement strand
GCCCTGGCCACGCACGAACGGTATCGGGGGTCGAGGGGGTCGCACCATCGCGGGCTTCTCGAGCTGGCATGCGACCTCCTCGTGCTCGGGGCTACACTCCGTGCGCGCGGCGAGGTAGCTCAGTTGGTAGAGCACACGGCTGAAAACCGTGGTGTCGCCGGTTCGATTCCGGCCCTCGCCACTTCCGTGCGCAGCGGGGCTGCCCGGTAGCGTGGCGCCCATGGATCTCGTCTTCCTCCCCGCTACCGAGCAGGCGCGGCTCCTCCGCATCCGCGAGATCTCCTCGGAGCAGCTCGTCCGCACGTACCTCGAGCGGATCGAGCGGATCGACCCGCACCTCAACGCGTACGTGACGGTTCGGGCGGAGGAGGCGCTCGCTGAGGCCCGGCTCGCCGACCGGACGTCGGGCGAGGCCCCCTTCCACGGCGTCCCCATCGCGATCAAGGACCTCAGCGCGACCGCCGGCATCCGGACGACGTTCTCCTCCCGCGCCTTCGCCGACTACGTGCCCGACTTCGACGTCGCCGTCGTCCGGAGGATCCGGGAGGCCGGCTTCGTCCTCCTCGGCAAGACGAACACCTCCGAGCTCGGCACGACCGCCTTCACCGAGTCGGAGCTCAACGGCGCGACCCGGAACCCGTGGAACCCCGAGCGCACGCCGGGCGGATCGAGCGGAGGAGCCGCAGCCGCCCTCGCCGCCGGCCTCACGCCAATCGCGCATGGCTCGGACGGCGGCGGCTCCATCCGGATTCCCGCGTCCTGCTGCGGCGTCGTCGGGCTGAAGCCGTCGCGCGGGCGTGTCTCCTCAGCCCCCTTCACCTCGCTCGAGGGGCTCGCGACGTCCGGGCCGATCGCCCGGACGGTCGCGGACGCAGCGGCGTTGCTCGACGTCATGGCCGGGTACGAGCCGGGCGACCCGTGGTGGGCTCCGCCACCCGAGCGACCGTTCGCGGAGGAGGCAGTGCGTCCTCCCGGCCGTCTCCGCGTCGCCGCGACGAGCGAGCCGCCGTTCCCCACCCCCATCGCCCGGGAGTGCCGAGCGGCGCTCGAGGGCGCTGCCGCCCTCCTCGACGACCTCGGCCACGAGGTTCACGAGGAGACGCCACCCTGGCGCGAGCCCGACCTCATGCACGCCTTCCTCACCGTGTGGCAGGTCGCGCCGGCGCTCCACCCGATCGACGATCCCGCGCTCCTCACACCGCTCAACCGCGAGCTCCTCCGCGCCGCGCGCGCCTGCTCCGCTGCGGGCTACGCGCGGGCGGCGGCGTCGCTTGGGGCGTACGCTCGCCGAGTCGTCGCCTTCTGGGAGGACGTCGACGTCGTCCTCACCCCGACGCTCGCCCTCCCTCCCGTTCCCATCGGCTGGCAGGAGACCGCGGCAGGAGCCTTCGAGCAGCTCCTCCGGAACGCGGAGTTCACGCCCTTCACCGCCGTCGCGAACGTCACCGGGCAGCCGGCGCTCTCGCTCCCGCTCGCGTGGACGAGCGACGGACTCCCGATCGGCGTGCACGCGATCGGGCCGCCGGCGGGGGACGCGCTCCTCCTTCGGCTCGCGGCACAGGTCGAGGAGGCTCGCCCCTGGGCGCAGCACCGCCCGCCGCTCGCGGAGCTCCCGCTCAGGAGAGCGGAATGATGCGGACGCGGACGCCTGGCCGCGCGTGCATGATCCGGCTCGCGTTGCCGCGTGAGATCGCGATCGACATGTTCCGGTAGCTGTCCTCGTAGAGGATGACGTCGCCCGGCCGCGCGTCCGCGAACGTGCGCGCGGTGACCGCATAGTAGCGATCGCCACGAATGTCGAGCTCGACGCGCGTCCCCGGCAGGATCCCGAGCTGCTCCACGTCCTCGCGGGTGAGGTTGAGCACGATGTTGCCGAAGGTGTCAACGTAGAGCATCGTCGCGATCGCGACCCCGTCGGCGAGCGTTGGCGTCGGCAGGTCGAGCGCCACGAGGCTGTCCGGGTCGATGGGCGGCCCAAGCTCCTCGAGGGGGACGCCTCTCGCGAGGTGAGCAGCAGCGGGCGCGAACACGTCGCGGCCGTGGAACGTGCGCGAGATCCACTCGAGGGCGTACGCAGGGTTGGCGAGCTCGTGCGCCGCCTCGATGCCCGCCCGCTGCGCGGACGGCAGGAGCAGGCCGTTGTCTGGGCCGACGTAGAGCCGCCCCTCGCGGTCGCGAAGGGCGAGGGGGCGCCGCGGACCGCCGACCCCGGGATCGACGACCGCGAGGTGGACGCCGATCGGCATGTACTCGATCGTGTTCGCGAGCACGAGCGCTCCCTGGAGGATGGCCTGCGCGGGGATGCCGTGGGTGATGTCGATGATCTGCGCCTCGGGCGCGATCCGCTTCATGACACCGTGGCAGGTGCCGACGAAGTCGTCCTGGAGACCGAAGTCGCTCAGGAACGTGATGAACACCGAGCGCGCACCCTACCCCCGACGAGCGCGGCTGGCGAGCGCGGGCGCACGAGGGCGGCCCGACAGCGCCTGGCGAGGGGAAGCGACTCGCCGCAGCCACCCCCGCCGCGACGGCGGACACGCACGAACGCCGTCGGCGCCTGGAGCGGAAGCGGACGACCAGCCGCAGGCCACCGCGAACTCGCTATGCAGGCCCCCGGTCTCGCTCTCGCTCCCCCGGCACGTCCTCAGCATAGTCGCTCGCGCGGTCGGAGCGGCGGAGCTCCGCCGCCTCCCGCTCGAGCCGGGCGAGCTTCGCAGCGATGATCCCCACGTACGCGAGGAGGACGACGACGAACACGGCGTAGGCTGCAGCGAGGTACTCGCCCCCGCTCATGCCCGTGCCTCGCGGAGCTCCCGGAGTTCGAGGTCGAGGCGCTTCCCCGCGAGCTCGACGCGGTAGAGGAGGTAGGCGAGGAGCGTCATCGCGAGCCACGAGATGCAGAAGGCGGCGAACATCGTCCCGCTCATCTGCGGGCCCTCGCGGGTGAACACCGTCGGGTGGATGAAGTCCTCGGCGAGCCGGATGGCGAGGAAGCTCACGGGGATGAGCACGACGCCGAAGAGCGCCATCACCGCCGAGGAGCGGGCTCGCCGAGGACCCTCCTCGATCGAGAAGCGGAGCATGAAGTACGCGCAGTAGAAGAGGAAGAGGACGAGGAAGAGGACGAGCTGGTTCGAGCTCCAGGTCCACCAGACGCCCCAGGAGGCCTTCGCCCAGATCGAGCCCGTCGCGAGCGTGAGCGAGCCGAAGATCGTCCCCTGGTGGATCGCGACGTAGCTCTCGAGGTCGTACCGCTCCCTCCCGGACGCGAGGAGCCGGAGCGCCTTCCACGCGCCGAGTCCGAAGCAGAGGTACGCAGTGAGCGCCACCGGGACGTGGAGGTAGAAGATCCGCTGCGAGACTCCCTGATCCGCATCCTCGGGAGCGACGAGGAGCGCCATCACCGCGGCGGCTCCCATGAGAGCCGCGGTGATCCCGGCGAGGGCCGGCAGACCACGGATGGCAGAGAGGGCGCTCAGGGCTCTACTCGGTGACGACGTACTCGAAGGACGCCCAGGACAGTACCGCGAACACCGCGTCGTAGAGGGCGAGGAAGGCGAGGAAGCGGACGCCGTCCTCCGCGATCGCGGCACCGACCCCACCCACGACGAGTGGAAGAGCGACCGGGAGGACGAGGAGAGGGAGGAGGAGCTCGCGCGCGCGGCCGGCGGCTGCCATCGCCGAGAGCAGCGACCCGACCGCGCAGATTCCGACGTCCGCGAGGAGGACGCCTGCGAGCGCGGTTCCGTCGAGCGGAGCGAAGAAGAGGACGAAGGCCGGCAGCGCGATCGCCTGGGCGGCGAGGAGGAACGCGAGCGTCGCCACCGTCTTCCCGAGCCAGATCGCGCTCCGGTCGCAGGGGGCGAGCAGGAGCCCGTCGAGGACGCCGTGCTCGACCTCGGGCACCCACGCCCGCGCGAGGCCGAGGAGCGCGGTGAACACGATCGCGACCCA
>JAVQXS010000181.1:0-3965 GCA_033578065.1 Thermoleophilia bacterium | reverse complement strand
GAGCTCGTCGGGTACCGCCATTAACCGGTCAGGCATCTAGGCGAAGCGGCCGAGCCGGAAGAGCGAGAGGTCGTGGCGGGTCGCGCCCTCGAGGACGAGGTCGGCGAGGATCTCGCCGACGACGGAGGCGAACTTGAAGCCGTGCCCCGAGAAGCCGGCGGCGACGACCGCGTGCTCGGACTCCGGATGGCGGTCGATGAGGAAGTGCTCGTCGGGACTCGGCTCGAAGAGGCACGTGCGAAGCGCGAGCGTCGGGCCGGCGCCCTCCGGGAGGTAGCGCTCGGCGAACGTCCGCAGCGGCGCCTCGTCGGCGAGCGTCGGCTCGCGGTCGAGCGCGTCCGGATGGCCGCCCGGAGCGTCGTGGTCGTAGCGGCCGAGCTTGAGCGCTGGGAGGCCGTGTGCGGGGAAGCCGTAGAAGTGCTCGCCGTCGAGGACGAGGTTGAAGACAGGGAAGCGGGCTGGCGTGAAGAGCTCTCGACGGAAGGGGGTCATCCAGGCGAAGACCTGGCGGACGCCGCGCACCGTCCCCTCCGGCAGGCGCGCGACCTCCTGCGACCACGCGCCGGCCGTGAGGACGAGGCTCTCGGCGACGACCTCGCCGCGGTCCGTGCGCACGCGGATGCCTGCTTCCGTCTCCCGCCACTCGAGCACCTGCTCGCGAGCGCGCACCACCGCCCCGCGGGCAAGGGCGCCGGTGACGTGGGCGATGAGGCACCGCTCCGAGGCGAGGAAGCCGCCGTCTGCCTGGTAGACGACCGCCATCCCCGGCGGGAGTCGGTAGGCAGGGAAGCGGCGGGCGAGCTCGCGCCCGTCGAGCACCTCGTGCGGGATCGCGTGCTCCTCGCAGGAGCGGAGCGCCCCCTCGAGGATCCGCTCCCCGCCCTCGACGATCCCCGTGACGTGGAGGAGCTGCTCGCCTGCCTCCTGCTCGAGCTCGCGCCAGAGCTCGTACGCACGCTGGACGAGCGGCACGTAGCCCGGATGCTCGAAGTACGCGAGCCGGATGATCCGCGTGAGGCCGTGGGAGGAGCCGCGCTCGTGCGGGACGTCGAAGCGCTCGATCCCGAGCGCGCGCTTCCCGCGCCGGGCGAGGTGGTAGAGGGCAGCGCTCCCCATCGCGCCGACGCCGACGACGACGACGTCGTACCGCTCCATCTCGCCGATCGTAGACGGGGCTCCGCCGGGGCGAGCCTGCCTTCGCCGACGTGACCCTCCGCGAGGCTGGTTGAATGGCTCCATGTCGCAGACGCAGGTCGAGGAGCTCGGCGAGAACACAGTCCGCCTCACCGTCGAGGTCTCGGCCGAGGAGGTCGAGCACGCGGTCGAGCACGCGCTCGCCGACCTCGCCGAGAGCGTGAGGATCCCGGGGTTCCGCAAGGGGAAGATCCCGAAGCCCGTGCTCGTCTCGCGGCTCGGCAAGGACCGCATCTACGCGGAGGCCGTCGACAGCCACATCGGAGGCTGGTTCCGGAGCGCCGCCACCCGTAGCCGTATCCGGCCGGTCTCCGACCCGCGCTACGAGTTCCAGCTCCCAGAGACGACCGACCGCGCGTGGAGCTTCGTGGCCACGGTCGACGTGCAGCCGCTCCCGGACATCGTCGACTGGAGGGAGCTCCGCGTGCCCCGCGCCGAGGCGGCCGTTCCGCCGGAGGCGGTGGACGCCGAGCTCGAGGCGCTGCGGGAGCGGGTCGCGGAGCTCGCCCCCGCCGGCGATCGGCCGGCTCGCCCCGGGGACACGCTCATCATCGACCTCCTCGACGAGGAGGGCGAGGGGCAACGGGACACCGTCGTCGAGCTCGGCGCCGGCCAGCTGCCCGAGGAGCTCGAGCGGGCGCTCGTAGGCGCCTCGAGCGGGGAGACGAGAGAGGTCTCGATGACCGCTGGGGACGGCTCGCAGCGGACCGTGCGAGTGACGGTCCAGGAGGTGCAGGAGAAGGTGCTCCCGCCCCTCGACGACGAGCTCGCTCGCGCCGCGAGCGAGTTCGACACGCTCGACGAGCTGCGCGCGAGCATCGAGCGGGCGCTGCGGGAGCAGCTCGAGGCGGAGATCGAGGCGGCGTTCCGGGTCGCGGCGGTCGATGAGCTCGTCCGTGCCTCGCAGGTGCAGCCTGCGCCCGCGCTCGTCCGCTCGCGAGCGGTCGATCTCCTCACCGGCTTCGTCCGCTCGCTCGAGCGCCGCGGGCTCTCCCTCGACGCCTACCTTGCCGCGAGCGGGACGAGCGCGGAGGACCTCCAGCGGCAGATGGTGCTGGAGGCGGCGCTCTCGATCGCCCGCGAGCTCGCGCTCGAGGCGCTTGCGGAGCGCGCCGGCATCGAGGTGTCGGACGAGGAGGTGAAGGCCTACCTGCGGGAGGAGGCCGAGGGCGCGGGCGAGGAGGACGTCGAGGGCCTCATCGCAGAGGTGTGGGCGCATGGCCGACAGGAGGCGATCCGGGACGATCTCCGTCTGCGCGCCGCGCTCGATCGGCTCGTCGCGGACGTGACGCCGATCGCCCCCGAGCTCGCCGAGGCGCGCGAGAAGCTCTGGACGCCCGACAAGGAGAAGGGCACGCGTGAGACGAAGTTGTGGACCCCCGGCAGCAAGGAGACCGCATGAGCCCACTCATCCCGATGGTCATCGAGCAGACCTCGCGTGGCGAGCGCTCGTTCGACATCTACTCCCGTCTCCTCAACGAGCGGATCATCTTCCTCGGGACGCCGATCGACGACCAGGTCGCGAACCTCGTCGTCGCGCAGCTCCTCCACCTCGAGTCGGAGGACCCCGACAAGGACATCTCGATCTACATCAACTCGCCCGGAGGCGTCGTCTACGCGGGGCTCGCGATCTACGACACGATGCAGTTCGTGAAGCCGGACGTGCAGACGATCTGCGTCGGCATGGCGATGTCGATGGCCGCGATCGTGCTCGCAGGGGGCACCCCGGGGAAGCGCTCGGCGCTCCCGCACTCGAAGATCCTCATCCACCAGGGATCGGCGGGCTTCCACGGTCAGCCGACCGACATCGAGATCCAGGCCCGGGAGGTGATCAGCCTGAAGCGGCTGATGGAGGAGATCATGGCGAGGCACACCGGGCAGCCGATCGAGAAGGTCCAGAAAGACATGGACCGGGACTACTACATGACCGCGCAGGAGGCGCTCGAGTACGGGATCATCGACCGGGTGATCGAGCACCGCTAGGCGCCAACCTCTTCCGCAAACGGTGAAAACAGGGTAAAAGGAGAGACGTGGCGCGGGCGAGCGAGGGCAACGAGCAGCTGCTCTGCAGCTTCTGCGGCAAGAGCCAGCGTCAGGTGAAGAAGCTCATCGCTGGCCCCGGCGTCTACATCTGCGACGAGTGCATCGACCTCTGCAACGAGATCATCGACGAGGAGCTCACGGGCCCGGCGCAGCTCGACCTCGACAACCTCCCGAAGCCGGCCGACATCTACGCCGTTCTCAACGACTACGTCGTCTCCCAGGAGGAGTCGAAGCGCACGCTCGCGGTCGCCGTCTACAACCACTACAAGCGCGTGCGCATGGGGCAGGAGGACTCGGACGTCGAGCTCCAGAAGTCGAACATCCTCCTCCTCGGGCCGACCGGCTGCGGGAAGACGCTCCTCGCGCAGACCCTCGCCCGGATCCTCAACGTCCCCTTCGCGATCGCCGACGCGACGGCGCTCACCGAGGCGGGCTACGTCGGCGAGGACGTCGAGAACATCCTCCTCAAGCTCATCCAGGCCGCCGACTTCGACATCAAGAAGGCCGAGACGGGGATCATCTACATCGACGAGGTGGACAAGATCGCGCGCAAGGCGGACAACCCGTCGATCACGCGTGACGTCTCGGGCGAAGGCGTGCAGCAGGCGCTGCTGAAGATCCTGGAGGGCACGGTCGCCTCGGTGCCTCCGCAGGGCGGCCGCAAGCACCCGCACCAGGAGTTCCTCTCCATCGACACGACGAACATCCTCTTCATCTGCGGCGGCGCC
>JAVQXS010000180.1:0-3978 GCA_033578065.1 Thermoleophilia bacterium | reverse complement strand
GATCTCGTCCGCACCGCGGTCGCGCACGTCGACTCGTACCTCATCTACGGGGGGACCGCGATCGGTGACGCGCTTGCGCAGGCGGTAGAGGTCGCCCGACGAGCGGTCGACGAGCCGCCGGGCCTCGGGGAGGAGATCGCCCTCCCGCTCGGGGAGGCGGTGCGGGTGCCCGCGCAGGCCGCGGGCTGCCCCGAGCGCTCGCCCGCGTCGATCCTCTTCCTCTCCGATGGCGCGCAGACGCGGGGCGTGCTCCAGCCCCTCGAGGGGGCCGAGCTCGCGCGTCAGGCGTGCATCCCCGTGTACACGGTCGCCCTCGGGACGCCCGAGGGGACGATTGACGCGGGCGCCTTCGGGCCCTTCCGGGACCCGGGCCCGTTCTCGCAGCAGATCCCCGTTCCACCAGACCCCGAGACGATGCGCGCGGTCGCGGAGCTCACGGGCGGGGAGTTCACCGAAGCGCGAACGGCGGAGGCGCTCGCTCGCGCGTACGAGAACCTCGGCTCGAAGCTCGGGCAGGAGCCGGGGGAGAGCGAGGTGACGTTCCTCTTCGTCGCGCTCGCCGCGGCGCTCCTCGTCCTGGCCGGGGTCGCGTCCGCCCTCGTCTCCCCGCGGCTCCCGTAGCCCTACACGACGACGACCGTGAAGGGTCGGTCTTCGGCGTCCCGCACCCCGAGCGCGTGCATGGAGACGCGGATGACGCCGTCCGGGAGCGACTCCACCGACATCTGCGGCGATGCCGAGTCGGCGACCGCGCTCGGGCTGGCGATGCCAGGGAAGCGCACCTCGTAGACACCGAGGCCGACCCGGCGCACCTGCACGCCTCGGCCCGTGCAGTTGAAGCGACGCGCGAACAGGTTGGGGGCGGACGTGAACGTGCCGGGGATGTTCGCGATCCCCTCCCGCGGGTTGCCGGTGACGACGGCGATCGCGCGCACGGCGCCGGTGGCGCACCGCTGCTGCGGGGCGAGGGTCGCCTCCACTCGCTCGCCGACGGCGAAGGCGCTTCCCCCGAGCGCGAAGAAGAGCGCGACGAGCGCGAGTCCCGTCGCGGGCGTGAGCTCGATTCGTCCTCCGTCTCGCATCGCTTCCTCCTCGTGTCGCGTCCTCGTCTACTCGAGTATCCGTTGGATACCGGACGGGGTTCCACCGCGCGTCGGACGGTGACATCCCCGAGGAGCGGTCAGCGACGCGGCGATCCGGCGGAGGCGGTAGGCTGCCCCCTCATGAGCTGCGAGGGAGGCCTCGCGACTCGGGGCCGTGTCGGTTCGGCGAGCGCTCGGCGATTCGCGCTGCGAGCGCTCCTCGGGTGCGCGTCGCTTCTCGCCGTGCTCGCGCTCGGTTCGGCTCCCGCAGACGGAGCCCGAGATTGGCGGACGTACCTCGCACCACCTGGGACGTGCGAAGGCGACCGCGATCGACAGGCGGCGCCCGCCGTCCAGCGGCGCGCGCTGCGCTGCCTCGTGAACTGGGCCCGCGCGCGCGACGGGCGCAGGAGGCTTGCGCCCTCCCGCGCGCTCCGCCGCGCTGCCGTCCTCAAGGGCATCCGGGTCGCTGCCTGCGGAGCGCTCTCCCACGCACCCTGCGGCACGGACGTGACGGCCGCGGTTCGCGCCGTCGGGTACCGGTACGCGCGGTTCGGCGAGACGCTGTTCGCGACGTCTCGTCGGCATCCCTCAGCTCGGTCGGTCGTCGCAGCCTGGCTGCGCTCCCCGCCCCATCGGGAGACCCTCCTCGATCCCGAGTTCCGCGAGCTCGGGGCGGCGAGGATCGAGGCACCGACGCTCCTCGGCAGCGCCACGACCGTCTGGGTGACCGCGCTCGCCACCCCGGACTGAACGCAGACGGAGGAGACGCGCCGCGCCCGTCGAACGGTCGGCGCCGTGGGCGAGCAGAGCCACGTGGAGGCGATGCGCGCGGCCATCCGCGGCGACTTCGAGCGCCTCGAGCGACGCCGGGGGAAGCAAGAGCTCATGCGTGTCGCCCGTCCCGGGCGGATGCCGGCAGACTCCGCGCCGCCGCCGCTGCCCCGGGGGGAAAGCGCCGCCTCGGCTCGGCCCGTCGCAGAGATGCTCGACGCGCCCGAGCGGACGCCTTCGTCGGCTGAGACGAGTTCGCGCCCACCGGCCCCGAGGGAGGGGGAACGCAGCTGGCTCTCGCGCCTGCTTGGGCGCTGAGGAGGCGACTCGTCGGGTTCAATGGGGGCGTGGAGCGCGCCGAGCTCGAGCTCATCCTGCGACAGGCCGTTCCGCGGGCGGAGACGCCGCGTGACCGGCGGGAGCGCGATGCGCTCGACGAGGATCTACGGGCGCTCGCCAGGCGACCGCTGCGCGCGCGCCTGCTCGGCTTCCGGCCCCGAGCCGAGGCCTACCTCGCGGCATCCCGGGGTCCGCTCCCGTACATGGTGCGCCTCCACGAGATCGAGCGGCGGCTCGCCGAGCTCGAGGAGCGCTGTCGAGCGGAGTGGCGCGCGCTCGCGGCCACCGAGCCGGATCCCCTCGGCTTCGCCAGATCCTGGTCGTCGTACGCCTCCTCGCTCGACCTCGAGGAGCTGAACGACCTCATCGACCGGCACAACCGCTGGTACCCGATCGAGGCGCAGCTCCCGATGGATCCGACGACGGGTGACTTCGTGCTCGTGAATGGGCGCGACTACCGGCGACCGCGGATCGACGTCGGCTGGCTGCTCGCGCGCTTTCCCCCCGAGCGCGAGCGCGCGCTCTCCTGAGCGGCAGGACGGCGGGCGCGGACGAGGGCGTCGATCGCCGGCCTCTCGGCGCCTTCCACCTCACGGAACACCCGCTCCGCCCGCTCGATCTCGAGACCTGGGAGCTCGGCGGCGATCTCCTCCGGCGCGTAGAGGACGCGGGGGTCGCTCGGCCCGCCCGTCCCCTGCTCGAGGTTCGCTCGCTCGTGCCCGACGAGGAGGAAGGTGCCGCCCGGCGCGACGGCGCCTGCGGCTCGCTGGAGGACGAGCCGGCGCTCGGCCGCCGGGAGCTGGAGGTAGAAGACGAGGACGAGATCGAAGGCGCGCTCCTCCGGCTCGTACTCGAGGAGGTCGGCACAGACGAGGTCGACCTCGAGCCCCTCGCGCTCGGCGCGTCGCGCGGCGCGGGCGATCGCCACCTCGGCGAAGTCGACCGCCGTCACGCGCCAGCCGCGCGACGCGAGCCAGACCGCGTTCCGTCCCTCCCCGCACGCGAGGTCGAGGGCCCGTCCCGGCGCGAGGCCTTCGACCTCCGCGACGAGGAAGCGACTCGGGCCAGCGCTCCACAGGAGCTCCTTCGCCGCGTAGCGGCGGTTCCAGTCCTCACGCCTCATGCGCTGCCGCTCCCGCTCCTCGCTCGGTGAGCGAGGCGGTGAGGGTGAGCGCGCAGAGGAACGCTCCTAGCGCCCACGGGAGCCCATCGCCGTACGCGTCCGCGAGGTAGCCTGCGAGCGACGGCCCGACGAGCTCGCCGACCGCCCACGCCGAGTTCAGGAGCCCGAAGGCGAGGCCCTGGGCGAGCCCGGCGAGCTCCGCCCGGTCGGAGGCGAGCGCCATGCTCGGCGTGTAGAGGGCCCCGAAGCTCACCCCCGCCGCGAGGACGAGCGCGGCGAGGGCAGCGGAGTGGCTGCCGAGGGCGAGTCCGAGCGCGACGACGGTGGAAGCTGCGAGCGCCGCACGCACCGGGAGGAGTCGTCCGACCTGATCGCTCACGCGCCCGAGGAGCGGGTTCAGGACGACCTCGACGACGCCAGCGGCGACGAACACGACCGCGATGCCGAGCGCCGTCCATCCTCTTGCGTCGAGCGCGAGCGGCGCGAGGACGACGAGGACGCCGAAGAGCATCGCCGGAAGGGTCTGGAGCCAGAGCGCTCCGAGGAACCTCCGATCCCCGACGGCGCGTACCAGAGCGGCGAAGCCGAGCTCTTGCGGGGGCACGTGGGGGCCGAGGGCGGCGAGCCCGGCGAGAGCGAGCGCGCTCACGGCGACCGTGA
>JAVQXS010000179.1:0-4023 GCA_033578065.1 Thermoleophilia bacterium | reverse complement strand
CTCGGGCAGCGGCGCCGGATCGCGCGCGATGAGGGCGGCGATGACCTCGCTCTCCGAGGTCGAGCCGAGGTGGACCCCGTCGGCGAGGAGCGCGCTGCGGAGCTCCTCGGCGTTCACGAGGTTCCCGTTGTGGCCGAGCGCGACGGTGCGCGCGCGCCCGTGGTGGATGAGAGGCTGCGCGTTCGACCACCGGTTCGCGCCCGTCGTCGAGTAGCGCGTGTGCCCGATCGCCGCCTCGCCGGGGAGGGCCTGGAGCTGCTGCTCGTTGAAGACCTGGGCGACGAGCCCCATGTCGCGCAGGACGGTGAGCCGGCCGCCGTCCGAGACGGCGATCCCCGCCGACTCCTGCCCCCGGTGCTGGAGCGCGAAGAGCCCGAAGTAGGCGAGGCGCGAGACGTCCCGCTCCTCCGATCGGATCCCGAACACGCCACACATCAGCTCTCGCTCTCCCGCTCGCGGGCGGCCCGCAGCTCGCGCAGCTCCGCTCCGAGCAGCGTACCGCCCCCGGCCTCCCCCGCGCGTCGCACCGGCACGCCGAGCTCGTCGGCGAGTCCCTCGATGGCTGGGACGGCGTCCGCCGAGCAGGCGAGCACCGCTCGCCCCCCGACCTCGCCGAAGAGCTCGACGGGGTCGTCGGGGAGATCGAGCCGCGCTCCCGTCCCTGAGAAGAGCGCCGCCTCGACGAGCGCGACGGCGAGGCCGCCCTCGGAGGCGTCGTGGACGAGCGAGCAGCGCGGCGCCGCCTGCGAGAGGAAGGCGACGAGGCGAGCCTCGGCGTCGAGGTCGAGCGGCGCAGGTCGTCCCCCCACCTCGCCGAAGCGCGCCTGGTACTCGGAGCCCTCGAGCGAGAGCGTGGCCGCGCCGGCGACGAGGAGGACGTCGCCCTCGTGCCAGCCCCGGGGAACGCGGCGCACGTCCTCGACGAGCCCGACGGCACCGACGACGGGCGTCGGGGGGATCGCGCGGCCGCTCGTCTCGTTGTAGAGGGAGACGTTGCCCGAGACGATCGGGACGCCGAGCGCCTCGCAGGCCTGCGCCATCCCCTCGATCGCCTCGGCGAGCTCCCACCCCACCTCCGGCTTCTCCGGGTTGCCGAAGTTCAGGCAGTCGGTGAAGCCGAGCGGGGTTCCGCCCACGCAGGCGACGTTCCTCGCCGCCTCGAGGACGGCGAGCGCGCCGCCCGTGAAAGGGTCGAGCCAGGCGATCCGCCCCTGCCCGTCGAGCGTGACCGCGAGCCCACGCAGCGAGGGCCGAAGGCGGAGGACGGCGGCATCGAGCCCGGGCCGGCGCACCGTGCGCGAGCCGACGAGCTGGTCGTAGCGCCGGTACACGAACTCGCGGCTGCGAAGAGCCGGCGAGGCGAGGAGCGCGAGCAGCGCCTCGCGCGTCGGCGGATGCGGAACGATGTCCCGCGCAGGCGGTGTCAGACGGGGCCGCCGCCCGACCTCGTAGCGCGGACACTCCTCGGTGAGGAAGCGGGCCGGGATCGCGCCCACGAGCTCGCCGTGCCAGTACGCGCGGAGCTCGCCGCTCTCCGTGACCTCACCGATGACCGCGTGGTGGAGCTCCCAGCGGTCGAGCAGCGCCTCGACCGCCTCCACCATCTGCGGTCGCACGATCGCGACCATCCGCTCCTGGCTCTCGGAGATCATCACCTCCCACGGCTCCATCCCCTCCTCGCGCAATGGGACGCGGTCGAGGTGGACGTCGATCCCGTAGCTCGCGGCCATCTCCGAGAGCGCGGAGGCGACGCCGGCCGCGCCGCAGTCCTGGAGCGACTCGACGAGCCCCGCCGCCACGAGCTCGACCGATGCCTCGATGAGCTTCTTGCCCGTGAAGGGGTCGCCGATCTGCACCGAGGGGCGCTTCTCCGCCGACTCCTCGTCGAGCTCCTGGCTTGCGAGCACGGAGGCGCCGCCGATCCCGTCCCGGCCCGTCGTCGCGCCGTACAGGAGCACGGAGAAGCCGGCCCCCGGCGCCTTCGAGCGCGTGAGGCGCTCGACGGGCAGAAGACCGACGCACATCGCGTTCACGAGGCAGTTGTCCCGGTAGGCTTCGTCGAACACCGTCTCGCCCCCGACCGTCGGCACACCGACGCAGTTGCCGTAGTGGCCGATGCCGCCGACGGCGCGCGAGAAGTGCCAGTCGGGAGCGCCGAAGCGCAGGCCGTCGAGGATCGCGATCGGGCGAGCACCCATGGACACGATGTCGCGCAGGATCCCCCCCACCCCCGTCGCGGCGCCCTGGAATGGCTCGACCGCCGACGGGTGGTTGTGGCTCTCGACCTTGAAGGCGACCGCGAGCCCGTCTCCGAGATCGAGCACGCCCGCGTTCTCCCCAGGGCCCTGGAGGACACGCTCCCCTCGGGTCGGGAGGCGCCGCAGGAGCGGCGCCGAGTGCTTGTACCCGCAGTGCTCCGACCAGAGGAGGGAGAAGACGGCGAGCTCGAAGTGGTTCGGCTCCCGCCCGAGCAGCTCGACGATGCGGTCGTGCTCGGCGTCCGTGAGGCCGAGGGCGCGGTGGACTGGCTGCTTCGCGACGCTGCTCAGGCGGCCATCCTAGACCGCGGCGGCGACGTCGCCGCGCGCCGACCGCCGGCGCACGACCCACTTGCCGAGCTCGAGGACGGGCACGATCGTCACAGCCACCGCGAGCACGACCAGCCACTCCTCGAGGGTCGGCCCCACCGTCCCGAACGCTCCCTGGAGGAAGGGGACGTAGAGGACGAGGCAGAGGAGCGTCAGCTCCCAGGCGACGGCGAGGTTCAGCCAGCGGTTCGCGAGCGGGCGCTCGAGGAGCGACCGTCGGTCCGAGCGGTAGCTGTACGCCTTCAGGAACTCCGTGAGGACGAGCGAGGTGAAGACGAGCGACATCGCCTCCTCGACCGCGCGACCCGCTTGGAGCGCCCAGAGGAAGAGGGCGAGGTTGACGCTCGCCGACCAGATGCCGCCGAGGACGATGAGGGAGACGACCGGGCGCGCGAAGATCCCCTCCGCGCGCGTGCGGGGCGGGCGTCGCATGACGTCGGGCTCGGGCGGGTCGACGCCGAGCGCGATCGCCGGCAGCCCGTCGGTCGCGAGGTTGACGTACAGGATCTGGACGGCGCTCAGCGGCAGCGGCTGACCGAGGACGGCCGCGCCGGAGAGGAGCCCGATCTCGCCGAGGTTCGCCGAGAGGAGGTACATGAGGTACTTGCGGATGTTCGCGAAGACGCTCCTGCCCTCCTCGACCGCGGCCACGATGGAGGCGAAGTTGTCGTCGGTCAAGATCATGTCCGCCGCCTCCTTCGAGACGTCCGTGCCGGTCCGACCCATCGCGATTCCGATGTCGGCCTTCTTCAGCGCCGGCGCGTCGTTCACCCCGTCCCCCGTCATGGCGACGGAGTGGCCGTTCGCCTGGAGCGCGGTGACGACGCGGAGCTTGTGCTCCGGGGAGACGCGCGCGAAGACGTCGATCCCGTCGATCGCCCACGAGAGCTCCGAATCGTCCATCGCCGCGAGCTCCGCTCCCGTGACCACACGCCCGTCGTCGAGGAGACCGAGCTCGCGAGCGATCGCCTCCGCGGTCAGCGGGTGGTCACCGGTGATCATGACCGGCTCGATCCCCGCCTCGCGGCAGACCGCGACGGCGTCGCGGGCCTCCGGGCGCGGGGGGTCGAGCATCCCGACGAGGCCGAGGAGCGTCATCCCCTGCTCGGCGCTCGCGCGCTCGGCCCCGGACTTGCAGGCGACGGCGAGCACCCGCAGCGCGCGTCCGGCGAGCCCGCGCGCGCAGGCGAGGACCTCCTCCCGGCCGGCCTCGTCGAGCGGCTCCGGCCCGCCCTCCGCGAGCCGGCGCGTGCACGAGGCGAGCACGACCTCCGGCGCCCCCTTCGTGTAGGCGACGACCTCGCCGTCGACGGCGTGGAGCGTCGTCATCCGCTTGCGTTCGGGGGTGAATGGGATCTCGTCGAGCCTCGGGTAGCGGGCGTCGAGCTCGGCCTTGTCGAGCCCGAGCTTGGCCGCGGCGACGACGAGGGCCCCT
>JAVQXS010000178.1:0-4053 GCA_033578065.1 Thermoleophilia bacterium | reverse complement strand
GTGCTCCTCGTCGAGCTCGACGGCGTCGCGGCGCAGGTGGCCGAGGAGGTGGCCGAGGTCGAGCGGATCGTGCGGCGGTGCGGGGCCTTCGAGGTGCGGATGGCGACCGACGACGCCTCCCGAGCGCTCCTCTGGAAGGGGAGGAAGTCGGCCTTCGCCGCCATGGGCCGGATCGCGAGGGACTACTACGTCCAGGACGGCGTCGTGCCGCGGACGCGGCTCCCCGAGGTCCTGCGCCGGATCGAGGAGCTGTCACGCGCGCGGGGGCTGCGCGTCGGGAACGTCTTCCACGCTGGCGACGGCAACCTCCACCCGCTCGTGCACTACGACCCGGAGGCCGGCGAGACCGCGCGAGCGCGCGAGCTCGCGGAGGAGATCCTCGACGCCTGCGTCGACGCCGGAGGGTCGCTCACCGGCGAGCACGGGGTCGGGATGGACAAGGCCTGCTCGATGCCGCGCATGTTCTCCGAGCGCGACCTCGCCGTCTTCGAGCGGCTCCGCCGGACCTTCGATCCCGAGGGCCTCTGCAACCCGGGGAAGGTGCTGCCCACGCCGCGGCTCTGCGGCGAGGCCCCCGGCCCGTACCGCGTGCATCCGCTCGAGAGGGTGGGCCTTGCCGAGCGTCTCTAGCCTCGAGGAGGCAGCGGCCGTCCTCGCCGCCGCGCACCGGGAGCGCCGGCGCCTGCGGATCGGCGAGGATCTCACGACGGAGGGGCTCTCCCGGATCCTCGAGCACGAGGCCGGCGACCTCACGTGCGTCGTCGAGGCCGGCGTCCGGCTCTCGGCCCTCCAGGCGGCGCTCGCCGAGCGGGGGCAGCGGCTCTCGCTCGACCCGCCTGGCGACCCGACGATCGGCGCGCTCCTCGCCCGGAACGTCTCCGGCCCGCTGCGGCATCGCTTCGGGGCCCCGCGCGACCTCGTCCTCGGCGTGACGCTCGTCCTCGCGGACGGGACGGTCGCGAGCGCGGGCGGGAAGGTGGTGAAGAACGTCGCAGGCTACGACCTCGCCCGCCTCGTCTGCGGCTCCGGCGGCCGGCTCGCGCTCATCGCCCGCGCGAGCTTACGCCTCCATCCGCTGCCGGCGGCGAGGCGGACGCTCGTCATCCCGACCGACGACGCGCCGAGCGCGGTCGCTCTCCTCCTCCGCTCGCAGCTCGAGCCGAGCGCGCTCGACGTCCTCCACCCCGGACGCATCGCCCTCCTCTTCGAGGGCGGCGAGCGGGCGGTCGAGGCGCAGGTGGCCCACGCCCGCGCGCTCGTCGGAGGCGTGGAGGCTGGCCCGGAGGTCTGGGACGAGTCGCGCGGCCGGCAGGCCCGTGCACGGGAACGGATCCGGTTCGAGCCCCGCCGGCTCGCAGCCGTGCTCGGGCGCCTGCCCGAGGCGGTCGTGCGGCCTGCCGCCGGCGTCGCCTACGTGCACGGGGAGGTCGAGGGCCTCGACCCGGAGCTCCGGGATCGCCGCAGCGAGGCGCTCGACGCCCTCGAGGAGCGCATCCGCGCGGCCTTCGACCCGCACGGAGTGCTCGCAGGGTGATCCGCGAGCACCTCGCGGAGTGCGTCCACTGCGGGTTCTGCCTGCCGACGTGTCCCACGTACGTCCTCTGGCGGGAGGAGATGGACTCCCCACGAGGGCGGATCCACCTCATGGACGCCGTCCTCGAGGGCTCGATCGCGCTCAACGCGACCGTCGCCACCCACTTCGACCGCTGCCTCGGCTGCATGGCGTGCCTCTCCTCCTGCCCCTCGGGCGTCCGCTACGACCGACTCATCGAGCACGCGCGGGCGACGGTCGAGGCGGAGCTCGAGCGGCCCCGCGGCGAGCGCCTCCTCCGGGGCCTCCTCTTCCGGATCCTCCCGTACCCGCAGCGGCTGCGCGCGGCGCTCCGACTCGCCCCGCTCGGACGCCTCCTCCCCGCTCCGGGACGGCTGCAGGCGCTCGTCGCCGCCGCGCCCCGCTGGCGCTCCGAGGTCGACCTCCCGTCTGTGACGCCCGCGCGGGGCGAGCCGATCGCTCGCGTCGGCCTCCTCACCGGGTGCGTCCAGCGAGCGGTCTTCGGCGACGTGAACGCCGCGACGGCCCGCGTGCTCGCGGCCGAAGGCTACGAGGTCGTCGTTCCCGCCCAGGGGTGCTGCGGCGCGCTCTCCGTCCACGCGGGACGGCTCGAGGAGGGGAAGGCGCTCGCGCGCGCGCTCGTCGAGGCGTTCGAGGGCGTCGACCTCGTCGTCGTGAACGCGTCGGGCTGCGGCTCGCACCTGAAGGAGCTCGGCTGGCTCCTCGACGACGAGCGGGCGGCGTCCTTCGCGAGCACCGTTCGGGACGTCGCCGAGCTCCTCGCCGAGACGCCGCCGCGAGCTCCGCGGCATCCCCTCCCCCTCCGGGTCGCGCTCCACGACCCCTGCCACCTCCGGCACGCGCAGCGCCTCCCGGTCGCCATCCGGCCGGCCCTCGAGCGCATCCCCGGGCTCGAGGTCGTCGAGCCCGCCGAGCAGGATCTCTGCTGCGGCTCGGCCGGGATCTACAACGTCCTCCAGCCCGAGGCCGCCCGCGAGCTCGGCGAGCGGAAGGCGCGGAACGTCCTCTCGACCGGAGCCCAGGCGTACGCAGCCGCGAACCCGGGCTGCCTCGTGCAGGTCGCGAACGCCCTCCGGCGCGCCGGGCAGCCCCTGCCGACGTTCCACCCGCTCGAGCTCCTCGACGCCTCGATCGCGGGCGTCGCCCCGCACACGCTCATCGCCTCGGCGCGGCGCTGAGCGACCACGTCAGGCCGGGACCGGCCGCAGCTCGTCGAGACGGTCGACGCGGGCGAGCGCCGGGAAGAGCCTCCACCAGAGGCCGGCGATCGCGATCGTCGCCAGGCCCCCGAGGACGACCGCAGGCACCGCGCCGAGGAGCGCGGCGACGACCCCCGACTCGAAGGCCCCGAGCTCGTTCGAGGCGCTGATGAAGACCATCTCGACGGCGGTCACGCGCCCGCGGAGGGCGTCGGGAGTCACGAGCGGGAGGATCGTCGAGCGGAGGACGACGCTTACCATGTCGAACGCGCCCCCGAGCGCGAGCGCGAGGAGCGAGAGCCAGAGCTCGCGCGAGAGGCCGAAGACGACCATGCACGCTCCGAACGCGGCGACGACGACGAAGAGGGTGGGACCGGCGCGCCGGCGGATCGGGAAGCGGGCGATGAGGAGCGCGGCGGCGAAGGCTCCGAGCGCAGGGGCGGTGCGAAGGAGCCCGAGCCCCGTCGGTCCGACCTCGAGGATGTCCTTCGCGAAGACGGGGAGGAGCGCGACCGCACCCCCGAGGAGCACCGCGAAGAGGTCGAGCGAGATCGCGCCCAGGAGGACGTTCGTCCGTCGGATGAGCCGGACGCCGGCGAGGAGGTCGTCGAGCGTGATCGTCCCCTCCGTGGCAGGCTCGCGGCCGGCCCGGAGACCGAGCACGCAGACGAGGCCGCCGAGCGAGAGCGTCGCCGCCGCCCCGTACACGAGCTCCGCACGGAGAGCGAAGAGGACCCCGCCCACCGCCGGCCCGAGGACGGCAGAGAGCTGGAACGCGATCGAGCGGTGCGCGAGCGCCGAGACGAGGAGCTCCTGCGGCACGAGCGAGGGCGTGAGCGCCCGTCCCGCGGGAGCGCGGAGCGCTGCGCCGATCCCGGTCACGAAGGCGAGCGCGAAGAACGGCCACACGCGCGCGATCCCCTGCGTCGTGAGGGCGAGAAGCACGGAGAGGACGGCGACGTCGAGGAGGATCGTAACCGCGATGACGCGCCGGCGCGGGACGCGGTCGGCGAGCTGCCCGGCAGGGAGCGCGAGGACGAGGAGGGGAACGAACTCCGCGAGGCCGACGAGGCCGAGGTCGAGCGGATTCCCGCGCACCGCGTACACCTGCCAGCCGATGGCGACGGTCGCCATCGTGAGCGCGAAGCCCTCGAGGAGCATCGCGGTCCAGAAGAGCGCGAAGTCCCGGTGGCGGAACGGGGAGTCGCCGCGGCGGCGCACTCCGGCTAGATGCCTGACCGGTAATTCACGGCCCTGGCCGTGATCGCTGAGTAGGGGCCA
>JAVQXS010000177.1:0-4073 GCA_033578065.1 Thermoleophilia bacterium | reverse complement strand
CCGCGAACGCGATCTCGATCCCGATCGGGCGCCGCACATCGGCGACATCGACCGTCTCCCCGTCCTGGAGGGCGCGCACGCGCCGAAGCCGAACGAGGTCGTCGCCCGGGGCGCTCTCGAGGTCAGGCCAGGCGCGTGTGGAGCCGCTCCCGTACCCGGACTGGAGGTAGCGGGCTACCACCTCGGCGCTCGGGCCGTCGAGGACGACCTCCCCGCGGTCGAGCCAGAGCGCGCGGTCGCAGAGCTGCGTCAGCGCCTGCATGTTGTGGGAGACGAAGAGCACGGTTCGCCCGGTGGTGCTGAGGTCCTCCATGCGCCCGAGGCAGCGTCGCTGGAACTCGGCGTCGCCGACGGCGAGCACCTCGTCCACGAGGAGGATCTCCGGCTCGAGGTGCGCCGCGACCGCGAACGCGAGCCGCACCGACATCCCGCTCGAGTACCGCTTCACCGGGGTGTCGATGAACTTCTCGACACCCGCGAACTCGACGATGTCCGCGAACTTCCGCTCGATCTCCCGCTGCTTCATCCCGAGGACGGAGCCGTTCAGGAAGATGTTCTCGCGCCCGGTGAGCTCGGGGTGGAAGCCGGTCCCTACCTCGAGCAGGCTCCCCACACGGCCGCGGATCGTCGCCCGGCCGGCCGTCGGCGTCGTGATGCGCGTGAGGATCTTCAGCAACGTCGACTTCCCCGCCCCGTTCCGACCGACGATCCCGAGCACCTGGCCCTCGGGTACCTCGAAGGACACATCCCGCAGCGCCCAGATCTCCTCGTAGTGCGGCTGGAGCTCCCGACGCGCCAGACGCCTGACGCCGTCGCCGATCGCGTCGCGGAGCGTCCCGTAGGCGCTCGAGAGCTGGCCGATGCGGTAGCGCTTGGAGAGACCCTCGACGACGATGGCAGGGGTCATCAGATCGTGTCCGCGAACCGGGGCTCGGAGCGGCGGAAGTACGTGAGGCCGACGACGAAGAAGGCGAGCGCCGCAGCCGCGCTCACGAGCGTCTTCGCGAGGTCCGGCGGCTCGGTGCCGAGCACGCCCCACTGGAAGCCGTTGATGACCCCGGTCATCGGGTTGAGGGCGAGCAGCCACTGCCACCGCTCCGGCAACGCGCCGACGTCGTACACGACCCCGGAGAGGAAGAGCCAGATCTGCATGAGGAAGGGGATCGCGTACGGCACGTCGCGGTAGCGGACGTTGACCGCCGAGAGGAAGAGCCCAACGCCGAGCGCCGCGGCCGCGGCCATGGCGAGGAAGAGCGGGGCGAGGACGACGGCCGTGCCCGGCCAGACGCCGAACCACGTCATCATCCCGAGGAGCACGGTGAGCGCGAGGAAGAAGTCGACGAGGGGGACGGCTACCCCCGCGAGCGGCGCGAGCACGCGCGGGAAGTACACCTTCGTCACGAGCGCCCTGTTCGCGACGATGCTCGATGAGGCCATCGCGACCGAGGCAGCGAAGTACGTCCAAGGCAGGAGCGCCGAGTACGTGAAGATCGGGTAGGGAACGCCCTTCGACGGGAAGTCCGCGAACTTCCCGAAGACGAGGGTGAAGACGACCATCGTCACGAAGGGTTGGAGGATCGCCCAGGCGACGCCGATCGAGGTCTGCTTGTAGCGGACGAGGATGTCGCGCCAGACGAGGCGGAAGAGGAGCTCGCGGTAGTGCCAGAGCTCGGGGAGGTCGAGGTGGGGCCACCGCGGCGCCGGACGGATAACCGTCACCCGCGCCGAGCGCTCGCGCGCCTCGAGGCTCGGCGCCTCCTCGACCTCGCGCGGGGTCTCGAGCCTCGTCTCGGCCACCCGGAGGATGCTAGCCCGCCGGCACGACCGGAAGCTCCCGCCGCCGGCTGCTCACGGCCCGCGACGCCGCCCTGCGCGGGCGAGCGAGCGGCGCACGAGGCCACCGAGGCGTGCTCTCCGCGCGGCAGCGAGCGCGCTCCCAAGCGTCGAGGGAGCGCCGTCCGGCCTCTCCTTGGCGGCCGCTGCGTAGCCGAGGTAGGCGCTGCCGAGCGTCGCGGCGAGTAGGGGGAGGTCGGCGAGCGGGCGCCCAGCTCGCTCGAAGAGGTTGAGCACGACGAGGCCGTAGCCGGGGAGGTCGCGAACGGTTCCACGTGGCCTCATCGTCGTTCCGAGTGGGTCGGGAACCGTCGCGAAGCGCGCTCCCGAGAGGGCGAGCCCGGCGAGCAGTGGCCAGTCCGGGTCCGGCTTGCCCCCGTGGAGAACGAGGTCCGCATCGACGAGCTCCCGCCGGATGAGCGCGAGCGAGCCGTAGTGGTTCTCGACGAGCCCGAGAGAGCCAGCGTCGCCGAGCGCGAGCCGGAGCGCAGGCGGCTCGGAGCCGTCCTCGACGGCGAGAGCGCACGTCACGACGTCCGCTTCGGACGCGCGTTGCGCTGCGAGGAGCGCCTCGAGCGCTGTCTTCGCAGGCACGACACCGTCGTCGAGGAAGACGAGCCACTCCCCGCGCGCCCTCCGGAAGCCCTCGCCACGGGTCGGAGCTCCGACGACCTCCACGTCGGTGGACGTCGTCGCTGCGGAGAGCTCGGTCGCGGCACGGAGCGCCTCCGCTCCACACGCGACGACGCTCACCTGCTCTCTCCGCCTCGAGGCCGCTCTCCGGGCGGCAGGCTCGACGGACTCGACGACCTCGAGCCAGGCGGCGAGCGCGGCTGCCGGATCGTGCGCTGGTCGTGCGGGGGCGTGGCCGTCCGGCGAGGCGAGCGCCCGTCGGAGCGCCTCGCGGAGCGGCTCCACCTCGGGCTCGACGAGCACGCGCCCGCGATCCTCCTCGGCGACGAGCTCGGGGATCCCCCCCGCCGTGGAGGCGATGAAGGGAATGCCCTGCTCGAGGCACTCGTACACCGTGTTCGGCGAGTTGTCGAGGAGCGAGGGCATGAGCGCGAGCGTGCCCGGCATGCGGAGCTCCGCGAGGGCGTCCGAGCGCTCGAGCGCCGTCTCGAAGCGAAGCCCTGCGAGGCGCTGCCTGACGCCGTCCGAGAGGAACGCCGTCACGCTCTCGGGCGTCCAGCGCCGCGTCACCCGCCCGAGGAAGAGGAGCTCTCGACCCTCGAGGAGCTCGGGCTCGAGCGCGTTGAGCGCGGAGAGGAGGATGCGGACGCCCTTCCCCTCGCGCATCTGGCCGAAGAAGGCGAGCCGCCGCACTCGGCCGCCGCGCTCTGCCTGCGGCGGATCTTCCCCGAGCGCGGTCGCCTGCGTGAGGTACGGGATCACCCTCGCGTCCGCCGGGACGGGCCATCGTCGCGCCCGCATCCAGCCGAGGAGCCACGCGCTCGGGCTCACGACCGCGTCGGCGAGGCCGATCGCCGCGCGCTCTGCGACGTCCAAGGCGAACCGCTCGAGCGTGTCGGGAACCTTTCGCGAGAACTCGACGAGGACGGTCGAGGGGCCGTGGCAGAAGACGACGAAGGCGGTGTCGCGGAGGGCGACCCCTACCTCGCGAGCCCGTAGGGGAGCGAGCCCGAGCCCCCGCCAGTCGTTGACGACGACGACCTCCGGAGGGTCGGCGCGGAGCGTCGAGAGGACGTCCACCGTCGGCGCGAGGTACGGCGGATCGACCCGCTCCTGCGCCTCGAGGCCCCGGACGCGCACCCCTGCCGACGCGTAGATCGCCTCCCACTCGGAGGAGAGCGTGCCCACGTGCTCCGCGCGCGCGAAGAGGAGGTCGACGTCGTGGCCCGCGCGGCCGAGCGCGACCGCGAGCAGCGAGTCCGCAGTTCCCGCTCCGCCGACCCCGCCGGCGCCGAGGAGCTCGCTCGCGACGACCGTGATCCGCCTGCGCCTCACGCCGCGATGCTAGATGCGCGTGCCGTCACGTGGACCGACGTGCAGCGACTGCAGCACCAAAGCGAGCTCGGGCTCCGCCCTCGACTCCCGCGAGTCGATACTCGAAAGCCGCGATGCGGCGCTCAAAGCGTGCGAGCTCATCTCCCTCGGCGAGGAGGCCGACCTCGCTCACATAGGCTTCGTCGACACCGCAAGCGCCGAAGTCGAGCCTGGTGCCGCCCGGGAGCGTAAGCGCGTGCAAGGCGTCACGAAGTCGCGTATCGATCGCATAG
>JAVQXS010000176.1:0-4077 GCA_033578065.1 Thermoleophilia bacterium | reverse complement strand
GGAGGCGTGGGTGCGCGAGGCGCTCGCCGAGCGCGCTCCCAGCCGCGAGTGGCCGCGCAGGCTCTCGCTCGTCGAGGGCGCGGCGTTCTCCGCCTACGCCCGCGGCGCGCTCGACTACGGGCCGTGAGCGTCCTCGAGCCGTCGACACCTCACTCCCGCGCGAGGCGCCGTCGAGGCCGTCGAGGCGAGCCGCTCCGGCGGCTCGCGCTCCTCCTCGCGCTCGTCGCCGCGTTCCTCCTCGGGATCGCGTTCGCGGAGACGCTCGCCGAGCGGCCTCGCGACGGTGGGATGGTGACGAGCGTCCGGACGCTCACCCCGTTGCCGCAGCAGCCGCCGGCGCGGACGGTCACGGTGACCGTCACGTCCCGGGCGTAGCGAGGCGCCTACAGCTCCTCCGAGGCCTCGAGCAGGCCAGCGAGGATGATCCCGATCGCGCAGGCGAGGCTGATCCAGATCCCGACGCCGCGGCTCGCGAAGAAGAACGTGTCGGGCACGGAGATGATGCGCACGAGCACGAGGATGGTCGCGACCGCGCCGATCGCGATCGCGAGCAGGCTCTCGGGGACGGACGGCGGGAGGCTCACCCCGACCTCGCGCAGGATGGCGAGGAGCACGGCGAGGAGCCCGAGCGCGAGGACGAGCTTGCCGATGATCCCCGTGTGCCACCCGAGGACGGACACCGTCGTTCCCACGCCCTCGCCCGTGTACCAGCCGGTCAGGGCCGAGACCGAGAGGAGGAGGCCGAAGAGGAGGAGGAGCCGTCCGCCGAGGAGCGGCGCCCCCGGACGGCTGAGCGGGGGTCGTCGGGCGCGTCGCGGCGAGCCTTCCATCGCGGGAACAGTATGCGACCCGCGTCGGCTACGCCCGCGCAGCGGCCGAGGGCTCGTACACTTCATCGCGATGGCGAGAACCGCGACGAGGCCGCCCCGTCCTCCCGAGGACGCGCCCCCCCTCGATCCCGAGGCCGTCTCGCGCGCGTACCGCTACTACCGGGAGCGGCGGCGGCAGCGCGCGCAGCGCGAGCGCGCGCAGCGGTGGGCGGCTGTCCGCTTCTGGCTCGTGCTCGCCGCCACCGTCGCCGTGGCCGCTGCGCTCGCGGCCCGCACGCTGGGCGAGATCGAGCGCCTCTTCGGGCTCTAGCGTCGCGTGGACGGACGGCGGAGCGGCCTCGCCCTCGCTGCGCTCGTCTTCGGGGCCGGGATCGGGGCCCTCGCCACCGAGATCACGGCCTCGCGCCTGCTCGCTCCCTACTTCGGCGCCTCGACGATCGTCTGGGCGAACCTCATCGGCATCGTCCTCGCCGCGCTCGCCCTCGGCTACTGGCTCGGAGGACGGATCGCCGATCGGCACCCGCGGCCCAGGCTCCTCGGCGCCATCGTCCTCGCTGCCGCCGTCTGCGTCGCTGCCATCCCCTTCGCCGCCGACCCCTTCCTCGAGCTCACCGTCGAGGGACTCGACAAGGCGTCCGTGGGGGCCGTCGTCGGGAGCTTCCTCGCCGTCCTCGCGCTCTGCGCTCCGCCGGTCGTGCTCCTCGGCATGGTCTCGCCCTTCGCTATCCGCCTCGCCGTCGAGCGGGTGGAGACGGCGGGCGCCGTCGCCGGGCGGCTGTACGCCCTCTCGACCGCCGGCTCGCTCCTCGGAGTGTTCCTGCCGGCGCTCCTCCTCATCCCGGCCGTCGGGACGCAGCGCACCTTCCTCGTCGTCGCGGCGCTCCTCGCGCTCTCCGCGTGCGTCCTCCTCGGGCTCCGCTACCTCGTCGTGGCGGCGGGGCTCGCCGCCCTCGTCACCCTCCCGCCCGGCGCCGTGAAGGCGGAAGCCGGCCTCCTCCACGAGGAGACGTCCTTCTACCAGTACATCCGCGTCACGGAGGAGGCGGACGGCAGGCGGCTCCTCCAGCTCAACGAAGGGGTTGCGGTGCACTCGGTGTGGCGGCCGGACGCCGTGCTCACGGGGGGCGTGTGGGACGCCTTCCTCGCGCTCCCCCCGCTCCTCGGCCGCCCCCTCGAGCGGGTGGCGATCCTCGGCAACGCCGGCGGGACGACGGCGCGGGCGCTCGGCCGCTACTACCCCGAGGCCGTCGTGGACGGCGTCGAGATCGACCCCGCGGTGAGCAGGGTCGGGCGCCGCTACTTCGGGCTCGACGACAACCCTCGGCTCCGCGTGTACGACCTCGACGCCCGCCCGTTCCTGCGCTCGACCGACGAGCGCTACGACCTCATCGTCGTCGACGCCTACCACCAGCCGTACGTCCCCTTCTACCTCGCGACGCGGGAGTTCTTCGCCCTCGTCCGCGAGCGGCTCCGGCCGGGAGGCATCGTCGCGCTCAACGTCGCTTCCGTCCCCGGCGACAGGCGCCTCGTGCGCGCGATCGGCACGACGCTCGCCGCGGAGCTCCCGCAGGTGCTCGAGTGGCCCGTGCTCCGCTTCAACACGATCGTGCTCGGCCTCGCGCGGCCTCTCGAGCGTCCGGAGCTCGTCCGGCGCCTGCGCAGGGGGCCCGCCGACCTCGCGCCGCTCCGGGACCTCCTCGCCCGCGAGGCCCGCCCGCTCGAGCCCCACGGGCGGCCCTGGACCGACGACCGCGCGCCCGTCGAGTGGCTCACCGACCGCATGATCGTCTCCTACGCGCTCGAGGGCGGTCGCCTCGACGAGGACTTCCTCCCCACCCGGCCGTGAGCGTCCTGCGGCCTCGCGACGGATCGCCCCTCCGCATCGGACACCGCGGAGCCGCCGCGCTCGCGCCCGAGAACACCATTCGCTCCTTCCGAGCGGCGCGCGCAGCCGGCGTGGACGCCGTCGAGCTCGACCTCCTCCGCCTCGATGACGGGTCGATCGTCGTCGCGCACTCGAACGACCTCCGCGAGGTCAGCCACGGCACCGCGCGCGGCTCGGTCGTCGACAAGGACCTCGAGGCGCTGCGCCGCCTCTGTCCCGAGCTGCCGACGCTCGAGGACGCGCTCGTCTGGTTCGTCGACGAGGCGCCGGAGCTCGTCCTCCACGCGGACGTGAAGTCGCCTCGAGCGGTGGCGGAGGTCGCTGCCGCTCTCGAGCGACGAGGCCTCGCCGCGCGGGCGTACGTCACCTCGACGAACGCGCTCCGGCTGCGGGCGCTCGCGCGCCGCCGGCCCGACGTGCGCTGCGCCCTCACCTTCCCGCGCTCCCTCCTCGGGCTCTCCGACGGCGGCGACAGCGTCGTCGCTCCCCTCGCGCGGGCGGGTCTCGTCGCCCTCCGGGCGGCGCTCCCGCTCCTCGTGCCGATGCTCCTCGGTCTCTCCCGCGCCTCAGGGCTCTCGCTCCACCACTCCCTCGTCAGCGCTCGCGCCGTCGAGCGCGCTCACGCGCGCGGAGCCGCGGTCATCGCCTGGACGGTGGACGACCCGGAGACGCTCGAGCGGGTACTCGCCGACGGGGTCGACGGCGTCGTCACGAACGATCCGCGGATCTTCGGCTCTACACTTCGGCCGTGAGGGACGGAGCGCGCACGTTCGCAGCGGGGCTGCTCGTGAGCGTCTCCCTGCTCGGCTTCGCGTCCGTCTTCGGCCTCGCGGCGACCGCCGGCGCAGGGGAGCGTCAGGCCGAGCCTCCGCCGACCGATCCCACCCTCCCCGAGCCGCCTCTCCCGCCTCCCCGGACGACGATCGCCGAGGGCGTCACCGTGGGCGGCGTCGAGGTCGGGGGCTTCCGGCCGAGCGAGGCGACGCGCGCGGTGCGAACGGCGTTCGAGCGGCCGCTCGTGCTCGTGGCCGGACCCGTGCGGAGGGTGCGCGTCGCGCCCCGCGAGCTCGGCGCTCGGCCGAAGCTCGAGAAGGCGATCGCCCGCGCGCGCGCCGCCCGTCCGGGCGCGCGCATCCCGCTCGAGATCGAGGTCTCGCGCGAGCGCCTGCGCCGGTACGTCACGCGCCTCGCGCGCGAGGTCGATCGTCCCGCGATCGACGCGAGAGCGCGCGTCCGCGGCGTCAGGCTCCACGTGTCGCCGGCGAAGCCCGGTCGGCGCCTCCAGCGCCTCGCGACGGCGCGAGCCATCCGCGTCGCCCTGGCGACAGGCTCGCGCGAGCCGATCCTCCTCGGCTACACGGC
>JAVQXS010000175.1:0-4089 GCA_033578065.1 Thermoleophilia bacterium | reverse complement strand
CGCGCCCGCCCCTCAGCCAGCTCCGGCACTCACCCGCGGAGACGCCCGGCTACGCGGAGGAGCGCTCGGGGTCGCCGAGCCGTACGCCTGCTCGCTCGAGCTGCTCGGCGATGCGGAGGTGGTCGAGCTCGAGCACGCGGGCGATCGAGTGGGCGAGCGCGTGGATCGTCAGCCCCCGCTCCGTCCGCACGGCGAGCGTGAGCTCGTCCGTGATCGCCTCACGCAGCTCCTGCTCGCTCAGGCCGAGCTGCATCTGCTTCCGGGTGGACATCGGCTTCCTCCTCCTGCTCGGGAGCCTCGGGGGGACGCCTGCCCCCGAACGCTCTCGTGAACCACGCTGTCGCGAGGGCTGCCACCTGCTCGAGGGCGCCCGGCTCCTCGAAGAGGTGGGTCGCGCCCGGGACGACGGTGAGCTCGTGCGCGCACCTGAGGTGCCGCGCCGCCTCGCGGTTGAGCTCGAGCACAACGGGATCGGCGCCTCCGACGACGAGGAGCGTCGGCGCGCGCACCGCGCCGAGCCAGGCCGCGGCGAGATCCGGGCGCCCGCCTCGGGAGACGACCGCGGCGACGTCCTCCCCGAGCTCCGCGGCCGCGACGAGCGCGGCTGCGGCGCCCGTGCTCGCGCCGAAGTAGCCGACCGGCAGTCCCGCCGCCTCGGGCTGGGCGCGGAGCCACCGGGTCGCATCGACGAGGCGGCGCGCGAGGAGCTCGACGTCGAAGACGTTGCGCCGGTCACGCTCCTCCTCCGGCGTCAGGAGGTCGAAGAGGAGCGTCGCGATGCGCGCCTCGTTGAGGGTCGCCGCGACGCGGAGGTTCCGCGGGCTGCGGCGGCTCGAGCCGCTGCCGTGCGCGAAGACGACCCAGCCGCAGGCAGCGCGCGGGATGGCGAGGTCGGCGGGGAGGCGCGCGGCGCCGCTTCGGACCTCGGCGACCCGGTGAACGAGCTCGCTCGCGGGGGGATCCGGAACTTCCCTCATACGAAAAGCATGCGCTCTCGAGGGTCGCCCTGGGATCGGGCTTTCTCCCGATCGACCCTCGGCATCTCCGCACCGCGCAGCGGCCTGGGAGGCGAGCGCCCTCCGAGGCGGCGCCGATGCCCGATCATGGTGGCGTGACCAGCGCATGACGGCAGCTCGGGAGCGTCCACCTCGAAGCGGCGAGGCCCGCGATCGCGCGCAGGGGGCGCCGCGCTTCGTCGAGCGACGGGACGGGACGCTCGTCCCCTTCGACCCCGCCCGCATCTCGTCCGCGGTCGCGCGGGCAGAGCGCGAGGCCGGTCGCCACCCGGGGGAGCTCGGCGGCGTCATCGTCGAGGCCGTCGTCGCCGAGCTCGCGCGTCGCTTCCCCGACGGAGCGGCGCCGGTCGAGGAGATCCAGGACGCCGTCGAGCGCGCGCTCGTCGCACGCGGCGCGGTCGAGGTCGCCCGCGCCTACGCCGTCTACCGGCAGCGGCGCGCCGAGCTGCGACGCGCGAAGGCGGCGCTCGGCGTCCGCGACGAGCTCAAGCTCTCGCTGAACGCGGCCATCGTCCTCAAGGAGCGCTACCTCCGACGCGACGAGGAAGGGCGGATCCGCGAGTCGACCGCCGAGATGATGGAGCGCGTCGCGCGCCACGTCGCCGACGCCGAGGACGAGGTGGAGCCCGGGAGCGGAGAGCGCTGGGCGGAGGAGTTCTCCTCCCTCCTCAAGGGCCTCCTCTTCCTCCCCAACTCGCCGACGCTCATGAACGCCGGGACGCAGCTCGGCCTCCTCTCCGGCTGCTTCGTCCTCCCGCTCGAGGACTCGCTCGAGTCGGTGTTCGAGACGCTCAAGCGCGCCGCCCTCATCCAGAAGGAGGGGGGCGGCACCGGCTTCTCCTTCTCCCGCCTGCGACCGGCGGGCGACCGCGTCGCGAGCACGGGCGGCACGGCGAGCGGGCCGGTGACGTTCCTCCACGTGTTCGACGCGGCGACCGACGCCGTCCGCCAGGGAGGGCGGCGGCGGGGCGCGAACATGGCCGTCCTCGACGTCTCCCATCCGGACGTGCGGGCGTTCGTCGCCGCGAAGCTCGAGCCCGACGCGCTCGAGAACTTCAACCTCTCCGTCGCGGTCGGCGACGGCTTCCTGCGGGCGGTCGAGCGGGGAGGGTCGCACGAGCTCGTGAACCCGCGCACGGGCCGCGGGGAGCGCACGGTCGAGGCGAGGCGCCTCTTCGACGAGATCGTCGAGGCCGCCTGGCGAGCGGGCGAGCCCGGGCTCCTCTTCCTCGACCGCGTCAACGCCGCAAACCCGGTGCCGACGCTCGGGCGCATCGAGGCGACGAACCCGTGCGGGGAGGTGCCGCTCCTCCCCTACGAGTCCTGCAACCTCGGCTCGATCAACCTCGCGCGGCTCGTCCGCGACGGCGCGCTCGACTGGGAGGAGCTCGCACGCGTCGTGCGGCTCGCGGTCCGCTTCCTCGACGACGTCATCACGGTCAACCGCTACCCGTTCCCCGAGCTCGAGGAGGCCGCCCTCGCGACCCGGAAGATCGGGCTCGGGGTGATGGGCCTCGCCGAGCTCCTCGCCGCCCTCGGCCTGCCCTACGACAGCGAGCCTGCGCTCGAGCTCGCCGAGCGGATCGCGGCGTGGATCCGGCAGGAGGCCCGCGCAGCCTCGGCCGAGCTCGCCGCGGAGCGCGGCCCCTTCCCGCGCTTCCCAGACAGCGTGTTCGCGCGTGCCGGGGGCCCGCCGCTCCGGAACGCGCAGCTCACCTCGATCGCCCCCACGGGAACGATCTCCGTCATCGCCGGGACGACGGCGGGGATCGAGCCGATGTTCGCGCTCGCGTACTTCCGGAACGTGCTCGGAACGCGGCTCGTCGAGCTGAACCCGCTCTTCGAGCGGACGGCGCGCGAGCGCGGCTTCTGGTCCGACGACCTCGCGGCGGAGATCCTCGAGCGAGGCACGCTCCGGGACCTCCCGGGCATCCCCGAGGATGTCCGCCGGGCGTTCGTGACCGCGCTCGAGCTCCCGCCGCAGGCCCACGTCCGCATGCAGGCCGTCTTCCAGCGCCACACCGACGCAGCGGTCTCGAAGACGGTCAACCTGCCCGAGGACGCCTCCCCTGACGCCGTCCGGGAGGTCTTCCTCTCCGCCTGGCGCGCCGGCGTGAAGGGCATCACCGTCTACCGCTACGGATCGCGCCCGAGCCAGGTGCTCACGGTCGTCGCGGGGCCGTCCGGCGCGACCGCTCCCGTCGCCGACCCCGTGTACGCGGGCGGGTGCGCGGGGCGCCTCTGCGAGGTCTGACGCGAGCCGGAGGGGAGCGAGCAACCCGACCGAAGGAGGTAGCGAATGGAGCTCCGAGTCACCCCCATCGAGAAGCCCGACGACGTCAACGTCATCCTCGGCCAGTCGCACTTCATCAAGACCGTCCACGACGTCTACGAGGCGCTCGCGGGGAGCGCCCCCGGCCTCCGCTTCGGCCTCGCCTTCTGCGAGGCCTCCGGCCCCTGCCTCGTACGGCGAGCGGGGAACGACGAGGAGCTCGTCGAGCTCGCCGTCCGCAACGCCCTCGCGCTCGGCGCCGGCCACGCGCTCCTCGTCTTCCTCCGCGAGGGCTACCCGATCAACGTCCTCAACGCCCTCAAGCTCGTGCCCGAGGTCTGCCGCGTCTACTGCGCGACGGCGAACCCCGTCGAGGTCGTCCTCGCCGAGACCGCGCAGGGGCGAGCCATCCTCGGCGTCGTCGACGGCAGCTCGCCGAAGGGGGTCGAGACGGAGGAGGACGTCGCCGCGCGCACGGAGCTCCTCCGCCGGCTCGGCTACACGAGCTGATGGGGGCTGCCTTCGAGCCGCGTCCCCCGCAGGACACCCCGCGTGGCTCGCGAAGGAAGGTGGCCGATGACGTGGCGACCCGGTGAGGTCTGGTTCGACGTCGAGCCGCGGTGGTTCCACGAGTCGCCCGACGGCGGCGCAGCAGCGCTCGAGCGGAACGCGTCCTCGTTCGCCCGCCTGAGCCCGGCGGCGCTCGCCGCGCCGATCCCGGACGGGCTCGCGGAGTCCCGCAGGCGGCGCGCCGAGCGGCGCCGGCGACGCGAGGCGCGGCGGACGAGGGCCGCCGCCCTC
>JAVQXS010000174.1:0-4125 GCA_033578065.1 Thermoleophilia bacterium | reverse complement strand
TTCGGGCACCACTCGACGCGCGAGAGCTTCACGAGCGCGAAGCCTGGCCCATCCCCCGAGACGTCGTAGCGCGTGTACGCGGCTCGCGCGGTCCGCTCCTCGGAGCGCTCCGGCGCGGCCATCCAGCCATCCGACTGCACGCCGCTCAGGGCGGCCTTCAGCCTCAGCGGCCCGCCGTCGATCCGGTGCAGGCGATCGCTCCCGCGCCGGGCGACGACGGGGCCGTCGAGCTCGACGCCGTTGAGCGCGAGCGCGTACTCCGTTCCGGGCGACGGGGTGAGCGTCCCATCGATTGACGCGAGGTCGGGGGTGAGCACGGGCGCCCCCGCCTTCAGCGCCGAGCCGTCGATGCTCCAGACCTTCCGAATGGAGCGGTTGAAGAACTCGGTGAGCCAGATGTTCGTCGCGTCCGTGATCTGCTGCCCGAGGATGACGACCGAGCCGCCGCGCGTCGCCCTATCGACCCAGTCGAAGGGGCGCGAGAAGTTCGCTGCCGCCTGGTCGGAGAGCGTGCGCTCGCCCTCCGCGGCGTACACCTGGGTGGTGAGGCTCCACGCAACGACGAGCGCGGCCGCGGTCGCGGCGAGCGTGCGGAACGCCGCTGCCTCGCGCGGAAGCAGCCGGAGCGCGACGACGATCGCGAGCGCGAGGAGGAAGACGACGAGGAGCGCACCCTCGATCCGCTCCTTGGGCCAGCCCAGCTCGCGGTTCGCGAACGCGAGGATCGCGAGCCCGTGCGCCTCGTAGTAGGGGTACTTCAGCTCGACCGGCGTCGCGACGACGATCCAGAGGACGGCGGCTGCGGCGAGGCCGATGCTCCAGGTGCCTCCGAGGCCGCGCGCGAGGGCGAGCGCCATGGCTGCGAAGACGAGCGGGTAGAGGTAGATGACGTTGCGCTCGAAGATCGCGGTGGCGAACGTCGTCGAGAGGAAGGCGCCCTTGATCCCCGCGTACCCGACGAAGACGACGAGCGCGGCGGCGGCGGTCGCGACGAACGCGCGCGTCCTCGCGTCGCTCGGCTCGTGCCGGGGCCGCGCGAGGGCAGCGAGAGCGAGGAGGAGCGGGAGGATGCCGATCCCAATCGCGAGCGCACCTGTCGCCCAGCTCGCGTGCTCGAGGATCCGGTCCTCGAAGTAGCCGGTCGTCTCGCGCCACGCGCGAGAGTGGCTGCTCATGGTTGCCGAGAAGGCGAGGACGCACCCGATGGCGAGCACGATCGCTCCCGCCCAGTCCCAGGGCGACCACGTCGCTCGCCAGCGGCGAGCCGGTTCGGACTGCCACCCGATCCAGAGCAGCCCGAGGACGAGCACCGCAATGAGGATCGCGAGCTGCGTCCGCGTGAGCGCGGCAATCGCGGAGGCGAGGAGCGCGACCCCGAGGCGTCCGAGGCTCGGCTCGGCGAGGAGCCGGGCAATGAGCCAGAGGGCGAGCGTCGAGAGCGGGTAGGCGAGGGGCTCCTCGACGAGGATCGGCGAGTAGGCGAGGGCGGGGACGCCGACGGAGGCCCCGGCTGCGGCGATCGCGTACCAGGGCGGCACGACGAGGCGCGCGAGCGCGTAAGCAGGGAAGAGGGCGGCGGTCATGGCGAGGACGAGGACGAGCTTCGCGGCTGCGTACGAGGTGGAGGTGGAGCCGAGCCACCACGCGGGCGCGAGGACGTAGGCCGCGAGCGAGGCGAGGCCGTACGGCTCGCCGCGCCGGGCGGGAACGCCGGTCTCCGCGATCGCGCGCGAGAGCTGCGCCATCTCGATCTCGTCGATGAAGATCGTGGGCACGAGCCTGCGGGAGGCCTGCCAGGAGTAGAGGGCGGCGAGCGCGAAGTAGAGCGCGAGCAGCGGGATCGCGGGCCAGAGTCGTGTGGTGAGGTCCGGCCTGGCGCCGGACGCGGCCGCGCTCGTCGCCGTCACGGGAGGGTCGCCTCGACGGCTGGAGGCGAGAACTCCGTGCGCCGCCGGACGACGCGACAGGAGACGCCAGCGGCCGCCGCAGCCTGCACGACCGCCTGCACGCGGTCGACGGAGGCGTCGGGGATCGTGATGAGCACCTCGTCGGGCCGCGTGGCCGCGATCGCTCGCTCGGCCTCGTCGAGCCCCCCGACGACGGTCACGCCGAGAATGCGACGACGGCGAACGCTCGGGTTGTCGTCGAGGAAGCCGACGACGCGTCCGGTTCCGCTCTCGCGGAGCTCGCGCACGAGGGCGCGTCCCGCGCTCCCGGCGCCGACGACGAGCACGCGGTCACGGCCGCTCCGATCCCGCACCTCCGGGAGCAACCGGAGGACGAGGCGCGAGCCACCGACGAGGAGCGTGGAGAGGACGGCCTCGACGACGAGCACCTCGAGGAGCGGGAAGGGGCCGACGAGCGTGAGGGCCTCGACGAGCGCGTACGTGAGAATGGCCCCCAGCCCGCAGGCGGCGGCGATCGGCACGACGTCTCGCGCGGTCGCGAAGCGCCAGACGCGGCGGTAGACGCCAGCGAGGACGAAGAGCGCGTACTGCACCGCGAGCAGCAGCGGCAGGGTGGCGAGGAAGACGGAGCGCTCGAACTCGCTGCCGAGGTCCCCGACGACGAGGAGGTAGGCGGCGAGGAAGGAGGCACAGAGAGCCCCGAAGTCGACGACGACCTCGACGAGGCGGCGGGGCTCGAACACGAGCGCGCGCCAGAGCGACGGCTCCGTCGTCTCGAGCCCCTGTCGCGACCGCTCCTCGAGGTCGCTCAGGAAGCTCGCGAACTGCACGAGGACGACGAAGGTCACGAGGACGCCGACGGCTGTCAGCCGACTCGAGTCGAGGATGTTGTACGCGAGCGCCGTCGCCCCGACCGCGGCGGCGACGATCGCGAGGAGGAGGACGGCTTTCGCCTCGGAGAGCCCGTAGTAGACGAGCCGGTGGGAGGCGTGGTCGCGCCCTCCCTGAGCGATGGGTCGCCGCTCGACGAGACGGACGAGCGTGACGAGCGCCGTGTCGAGGATGGGAACAGCGAGGACGAGGAGCGGGAGGAGCACGGTCGCCGTCGTCGCGCCGGCGACCGTCCAGCTCGAGGCGAGCGCGAGCGCCGCGAGCCCGAAGCCGAGCACCTGGCTCCCCGAGTCGCCCATGAAGACCGCGGCCCCGCGACGCGGGCGGAGGTTGAAGGGGAGGACGCCCGCGCACGCGCCCCCGAGCGCGAGCGCGAGCGCGAGCACGAGGTCGCTCGGGTGCTCCGTCACGGCGTCGATCGCGAAGTAGGCGCAAGCGATGGCAGCGAGCGTCGCCGCGAGCCCATCCATGTTGTCGAGGAGGTTGAAGGCGTTCGTGATGCCGACGAGCCAGAGGAGCCCGATCCCCCAGGCGAGGGCATCGTTCTCCACGAGCTCGACGGAGAGCCCGCTCGCGAGCACGATCGCGGCCGCGAGCACCTGCGCTCCGAGCTTCGCGACGGGACGGAGGTGGCGGAGGTCGTCGATGAGTCCGGCGATGAAGAGGATGGCAAGCCCTCCGAGGATCCCGCCGAGCTCGGAGCTCCAGTCGACCGCCCCCACGGCCAGCGTGACGCCGATCCCGGCAGCGATGCCGGCGGCGATCCCGATCCCGCCGAAGGTGGGCGTCGGTCGCCCGTGCCAGCGCTCGCTCGTCGGCTCGGCGACGAGTCGCGCCCCGAGTCCCGATCGGAGGAGCGCTGCGAGGAGCGCGGCGGTAGCCGGGAGCGCGGCGAGCGCGACGATCGCATCCACAGCCCGAACAGGGTAGTCGAGCGGGTCGTCGCCCTAGACTCCTCGCAGGTGTCGGTCTACGCAGACCTCGTCCGCTACCGCGACCTGTTCACGAGCCTCTTCCGGCGCGACCTGCGCGCGAAGTACCGGGGCTCGGCGCTCGGGCTCGGGTGGTCGCTGCTCCACCCGCTCGTGCTCATGCTCGTCTACCTCCTCGTCTTCTCCGTCCTCTGGCGCGTCACCGCGGTCGGCGCGGACGACTACTGGCTCTTCCTCCTCTGCGGGCTGCCAGCGTGGGTCTTCTTCGCGACGAGCGCCCAGGCGGCGGCGCGGAGCCTGCTCGAGAACGCGAACCTCATCCGGAAGGTCCGCTTCCCACGTCAGCTCGTGCCGCTCTCGATCGTCGGGACGCACCTCGTCGCCTTCGTCGTCAT
>JAVQXS010000173.1:0-4132 GCA_033578065.1 Thermoleophilia bacterium | reverse complement strand
GTGCCGTCCTCGTCGTGCTGCGCGCCCCCGAGCGGGGTGGCTACTGGAACCTCGTCGCGGGTGGCGTCGAGCCCGGGGAGACGGCCGCCCAGGCGGCGACGCGCGAGCTCGTCGAGGAGACCGGCCTCGAGGCTCGGGTCGTCCCGCTCGGGCTCGACCTCTCGTACGAGCTCCCGGAGGGTCGCGTCCGGCTCGACGCCTTCCTCGCCGAGGCTCCGCCGGGCCGGGATCCCACGCTCGACCCCGAGCACGTCGACTACCGCTGGTGCTCGCCTGAGGAGGCGAGCGCGCTCCTCGCGTACCCGGAGCCGCGCGAGGCGGTCGCTGCTGCTGTCCGGGCGGGAGCGCGGCAGTGAGGGTCGGCGTCGACACCGCGCCCCTCGTCCAGACGCAGGCGGGAACCGCGCGCCACATCCGTGGGCTCGTCTCGGCCGTGCGTACCCGGGAGGGGATCGATCTCGAGCTCCTCTCCTTCGGAGGCACGGGTCGCCTCTCGAGCATCGCTCGCGACGCGCTCTGGTACCCGTTCGCGCTCGCGCTGCGCTCGCGGAAGCTCGATGTCCTCCACTGCACGACGTTCCGCGGCCCCCTGCGCGCTCGCGCGCCGGTTGTCGTGACGGTGCACGACCTCGCGATCCTCCGCTACCCCGAGACCCTGCCGCCCTGGCATCGGCTCTCCGGCCGTTGGGGGCTCCGTTCCGCGCTCGAGGCAGCGGATGCGCTCGTCGCCGTCTCGGACTTCACGCGCCGCGAGCTCGTCGAGCTCGTCGGGATTCCCGGCGAGCGCATCCGGGTGATCCCGAACGGCGTCGACCCCGTCTTCGGGCCCGACGGGCCGACCGCTCCCGGAGACTACGTCCTCGCGGTCGCGACCCTCGAGCCGCGCAAGAACCTGACCCGAGCGGTGGAGGCGGCGCGGATCGCCGGCGTCGAGCTCCGGGTGGTGGGCGCCCGCGGCTGGGGAGGAGTCGAGGTTCCCGGCTGGGTCGGCGAGGTGCCGGATGGGGAGCTCGCCGCGCTCTACCGGGGCGCTCGCTGTCTCCTCTACCCCTCGCTCTACGAGGGCTTCGGCCTCCCGGTGCTCGAGGCGATGGCGTGCGGGACGCCCGTCGTCACCTCTCGGGGCACGGCGATGGAGGAGGTCTCCGCCGGTGCCGCCGTCCTCGTCGATCCGCTCGACCCCGAGGCGATCGCCGCCGGGATCGACGAGGCGTCGAGTCGCCGCGCTGAGCTCGCCGCGCGGGGGCTCGCGCGTGCGGGCGAGCTCACCTGGGAGCGGGCCGCCAGCGCCGTCGTCGACCTCTGGAGGGAGCTCGCATGACCCCGCTCGTCGTCGTGGACGCAGACGTCCTCGGACGTCGTCGCACCGGCGACGAGACGTACGTCCGCAACCTCCTCCGCGAGCTCGCTCCCCTCGCTGCCGAGGCCGGTCTGCGCCTCGCGGCCGTCACGCGGCGGCCTGAGCTCGTCCCCGACGGGGTCGAGCCCGTGGAGCTGCGAACCGGCGTGCAGGAAGTGCGCATGGCGGTGGCGCTGCCGCGCCTCCTCCGGCGACTCCAGGCCGGGCTCGTCCACACGCAGTACGCGCTGCCGCTCCGTTGCCCGTGCCCCGCGGTCGTGACCGTGCACGACGTCTCCTTCGCCCGCGGGCCGGGCCTCAGCGGACGGTGGGATCGGCTCGTGTTCTCGGCCGTCGTCCCACGGGCCGTCCGGCACGCCGCTCGCGTGCTCACCGTCTCCGAGCGGACGAAGCGCGACCTCGTCGCGCTCTACGGCGTTCCCGAGGGGCGGATCGTCGTGACCCCGAACGGGGTCGACCCGGTCTTCTGCCCCGCGCCCGCTGAGAGCGACCCGGGCGTCGAGCGGGCGGGATCGCTCCTCGGCGAGTACGCGCTCGTGGTCGGGGCGATCCAGCCCCGGAAGAACCAGCTCGCCGCGCTCGAGGCAGCTCGGGCGGTCGGCCTCGATCTCGTCGTCGCGGGGCCCGAGAAGGACGCCGCGCTCGCAGCCGAGCTCCGGCGCCGGGGGGCGCGGCTCGCTGGCTACGTCGAGCAGGAGCGGCTCGTGGAGCTCTACCGGGGCGCGGCCTGCCTCGTCCAGCCGTCGCGGTTCGAGGGCTTCGGGCTCCCTGTGCTCGAAGCGATGGCATGCGGGACGCCGGTCGTGGGGGTCGCCGAGCCCGCGCTCGTCGAGGTCGCCGGGGAAGCCGCTGTCATCGTCGAGGAGCACGAGCTGGCAGCTGGGATCCGGCGCGCGATCGCGGAGCGCGGGCGGCTCGTGGCAGCGGGGCTCGAGCGGGCGCGCGCCTTCACCTGGCGGGTGACCGCGGAGCGGACGCTCGCTGTCTACGAGGAGGCGCTCAGCCCGTGAAGGTCTCCGCTGTCGTCGTCTCCCACGGGCACGCAGCGGAGCTCGAGCGGCTCCTGCCCGCGCTCGTGGGACAGGTGGATGAGGTCGTCGTCGTCGCGAACGTTCCGGGGTCGGTGCGGGCGACGCCGCCGGGCGTCCGCGTCCTCGAGAGCCCTCGCCCGCGGAGGCTCGCGGCGAACGTGAACGCAGGGGTGCGGGCGACGACGGGAGAGTACGTCCTCAACGTCAACCCCGACGCGGTACCGGAGCCCGGGGCGGTCGAGGCGCTCGTCCGCTTCGCTGACGCGCGCCCACGGTGCGGGATCTGCGGGCCACAGATCCGGTGGCCGGACGGTCGCTGGCAGCCGTCGCGGCGGCAGTTCCCGACGGTCTCCGGGACGCTCGTCCGTCGCACGCCGCTCCGGCTCCTCCGGCCTCCGTACGAGAGACAGGTCTCCCACTACCGGCTCGACGAGCGCCCGCGCGAGCCCGTCCCCGCCGACTGGCTCCTCGGCGCCTTCCTCCTCATGCGTCGGCGGATGCTCGAGGAGCTCGGCGGCTGGGACGAGGGGTACCGTCACTACGTCGAGGACATCGACCTCTGCTACCGGGCGATGCGGGCCGGGTGGGAGCGGTGGTACGTGCCCGAAGCGGTCGTCGTCCACGAGTACGCGGCAGTGATCGACAAGCGCTTCCTCTCCCGCCACACGCTCTGGCATGCCCGGAGCATGGCTCGCTTCCTGCGCAAGCACCCTGAGCGACTGCTCGCCTGGTGAGGAAGGGCGCCGTCCCGAGGCCCGCGCGCCTAGACTCTTTTCGCCGCCGAACGCGCATGGAGAACCTGCCCCTCCGCGAGAAGTACGCTCGTCACGCAGGCGAGTGGAGCCGGCACAGCTACGCCGATCCTCAGACGTACCTCTCGCGGCGCGCCGAGCTCACCGTGTCGCTCGGGCCGCGGCTCGAGCCCGGGGATCTCGTTCTCGACCTGGGGTGCGGCGACGCGGGAGTCGCGGACTTCCTCCTCGCGCGAGGCGTGCGCTACCGGGGGGTCGACCTCGTTCCCGAGATGGTGGCGGCGGCGCGCGAGCGGCTCGACGGCCTCGCCGAGGTCGAGGTCGGGGACGTGAACGACTACACGCCCTCGGAGCCGGTGGCCGCGACGACGGTCTTCCGCGCGATCATGTTCGTGCGCGACCGTCGAGCGTTCTTCCGGCGGGTGACCGAGTTCACGCAGAAGAAGCTCGTCTTCGACCTCAATCCGCGGCAGTTCCCGCTCGAGGGCGTCGTCGCCGACCTCCGGGCGGCGGGGCTCGGAACGATCGCGCTCACCCCGTTCTTCGTCCCTACGTCGGTCTCCCTCCCGTCCCCTGCCCGTGCGCTCGCGCAGGCGCTCGAGCGCTCGGGGCCGCTCGCCCGACTCGTGCTCCGCTTCCGCTTCTCGTACCTCGTCGCTGCCTCCCGCTCTCCGTCCTCGTAGAGGGGCGCTCCACCGCCTCAGCCCTCGCCGAAGAGCGGTCTGAACCCTGCGGTCACGACCGCGCCGAGCTTCCGAGCGTCGCTCTTCGAGGGATCGATCTCCTTGGGCACGAACGTCGGCTCGACCTCGATCTCGACGCGCCAGGGCGCGCTCGGAACGGGGAGGAGGAAGGGAGTGACGACGCAGTCGCGGACAATGGCTCGTCGCTCGGCCGTCACCCGCGCGATCGTCGGCTGCTTGTCGGAGCCGATCCCGACCGTTCCGATTCGCACGACCGCCCGCGCGGGCGTGCGTTTCTCGGGCTTC
>JAVQXS010000172.1:0-4148 GCA_033578065.1 Thermoleophilia bacterium | reverse complement strand
GAGCCTGCAACCTAGGAGGGAGGAGCGATGGCTGGAAAGCAGATCGACTTCCCACCGGAGCAGAAGGAGCTCCCGTGGATCGCGCCCGTCTCGATCGCGATCTCGATCGCCTGCATCGTCATCGTCGTCATCCTGCTGCTCGCGGGTGTCGAAGGGCCGTTCCTCGGCCCATGGGGATGAGAGCCGGGTAGCCTGACCTCGATGTCGCGGCTCTACCTCCGCTGCGCGATCTGCGCGCGGCAGCAGGCGGACGGTCTCATCTCGAGCGCGATGTGGGGGAGGCTCGAGCTTCCCCCGGGCGTCGAGGTCGACCACCCTGCGCTCAGGGGGACGACCCTCCGTGCCTGCCCGACCTGCGTCAGCCGGCAGCCCGACTGGAAGGAGCGGCTCCTCGTCGCGCTCGGGATCGCGATCGAGGAGGGTGGGCGGAGGGAGGCGGCGCAGTAGCGACGTCCGTAGGAACTACGGCCGGACACCCGGAGCGCCGCGGATGGCAGCCGCCGCCCAGCGCCCGATGCTTGCGCCCGAGTCCGACCGGCGAGCTCACGACCGAGGAGGCCAGATGAAGACGATCGTCCTCGCCTACAACGACACCGACGGCTCGAACGCCGCCCTCGAGCGCGCCGCCGAGCTCGCTCGCTTCTACGGAGCCCGCCTCGTGGTCACGAGCGTCGTCCCCGTCCTCGTCGGGGGAGACGACCGCCCGTCGGGGCCCGGGGAGGAGCTGCGCAAGGCGGAGGCGCGCCTCCGAGAGCTCGGTCACGAGCCGGAGCTCGTGGAGGCGGTCGGCGACATCGGCGAGGCGATCGTCGAGGTCGCCGAGCGGCGAGGAGCCGACCTCATCGTCCTCGGCACCCGCGAGCTCAGCCAGGTCGAGCGGATGCTCGGCTACTCGGTGAGCGAGACCGTGCAGCGGATGGCCCGCTGCGACGTCCTCATCGTCCACCCGCGACGAGGCTAGAAGAGCCCGACCGTGCGGCCGTCGGCATCGATGTCGATGCTCGTCGCGGCCGGCGTCTTCCCGAGTCCCGGCATCGTCATCATGTCCCCGCAGAGGGCGACGATCCAGCCTGCCCCCGTGTACGCGCGCAGGTCGCGCACGGTGACGGTGAAGCCGGTGGGGGCGTTCAGGAGCTTCGGGTCATCGGAGAGCGAGAGGTGCGTCTTCGCCATGCAGATCGGGAGGTTCCCGAGGCCGAGCGCCGCGAGCTCGGCTGCCTTCTTCCGAGCCGGAGGCAGGAGCTCGACCCCGTCTGCGCCGTAGACGCGCGTCGCGATCGCCTCGATCTTCTCCTCGATCGCTGCCTCGAGCGGGTACGCGAAGCGGAAGTCGCTCGGCTCCTCCGCAGCCGCCATGACCGCCTCTGCGAGCGCAGCCGCACCCTTACCCCCCTCCTCGAAGGCCGTGTTCACCTCCGCGGCGTACGCGCCGTGCTCGAGAGCGAGCTTGCGCACGAGCTCGAGCTCCTCCTTCGTATCGGTGGGGAACTTGTTCACCGCGACGACCGCCTGGAGCCCGAAGCCGCGGATGTTCTCGATGTGGCGCGCGAGGTTCGCGGAGCCCGCCTCGATGGCGGCGAGCCCGCCCTCGAAGCCCCCACCGTGGTGCTGGAGCGCGCGTACCGTGGCCACGAGGACGACGGCGTCGGGGCGGAGGCCCCCTGCGCGACAGACGATGTCGAAGAACTTCTCCATCCCGAGGTCGGAGGCGAAGCCGGACTCCGTGACGACGACGTCGCCGAGCTTGAGCGCGACCCGATCGGCGACGAGGGAGTTGTTCCCGTGGGCGATGTTCGCGAAGGGGCCGCAGTGGACGAACGCGGGCTGGCCCTCGAGCGTCTGCACGAGGTTCGGCTTGATCGCCTCCTTCAGGAGCACCGCCATCGCGCCCGCCGCTCGGAGCTGCTCGGCGGTCACCGGCTCCCCGTCGTACGTCGCGCCGATCGTGATCCGCCCGAGCCGCTCCCGGAGATCCGCGAGATCGCGAGCGACAGCCACGAGCGCCATCACCTCGCTCGCTGCGGTGATGTCGAAGCCGGTCTCGCGCGGCGAGCCGTGCGCGCGCCCTCCGAGCCCGGTGACGATGTGCCGCAGGTTGCGGTCGTTCATGTCGAGGCAGCGCCGCCAGGTGATCGAGAGCGGGTCGATGCGGAGCTCGTTGCCCGCGTGGAGGTGCGCGTCGATCATCGCTGCGAGGAGGTTGTTCGCCGCCGTGATCGCGTGGATGTCGCCGGTGAAGTGGAGGTTCAGGCTCTCCATGGGAACGACCTGCGCGTAGCCACCGCCGGCCGCCCCCCCCTTCACCCCGAAGACGGGGCCGAGCGACGCCTCCCGCAGGCAGAGCACGGGCTTCCGACCGATCGCGCCGAGGCCCTGGGTGAGGGAGACCGAGGTCGTCGTCTTCCCTTCCCCGGCGGGGGTGGGCGTGATGGCGGTGACGTTGACGAGCCTCGCGTCAGGGCGGTCGGCGAGCCGCTCGAGGACGGAGAGGTCGACCTTCGCCTGGTAGCGCCCGTACGGCTCGACCTCGTCGGGCTCGAGCCCGGCGGCAGCTGCGACCTCGAGGATCGGGCGCAGCGTCGCCCGCTGGGCGATCTCGAGGCTCGATGGCATCGCGTTCACTGTCACTCCTTCGGTCTCGGTGCCGATCTCAGTGGCTCACGGCTGCGGCAGCGAGCTCGGAGACGAGCGTGTCGCGGGAGAAGCGCTCGAGCGCGAAGGGGGCGATGAGCTCGGGCGTCTTGCCCGTGGCGACGAGCTCGGCCAGCGTCACGCCGACGATGGGCGCGGCCTTGAACCCGTACGTCCCCCAGCCGGTGGAGACGTGGAAGTTCTCGATCTCCGTCTTGCCGAGGATGGGGCTGTAGTCGGGCGAGAGGTCGCAGAGCCCCGTCCACGTCCGCAGCACCTTCGTCCGCTCGAGCTGGGGGAAGAGCTCGAGGGCGTGCCGCGCGGAGTACTCGAGGAAGGAGAGCGTCCCCGTCCCGTTGTACGTCGTGTACGGCTCGATCTCGGCGCCGATGAGGAACTCGCCGCGGTCGGTCTGGGAGATGTACACGTGGAGCTGCGAGGAGACGATGATGACGTCGAGGAACGGCTTCACGGGCTCCGTCACGAACGCCTGGAGGATGTGCGTCGTGATCGGAAGTCGCAGGCCCGCGAGCTTCGCCACGAGCGACGACCAGCCGGCGGTCGCGCTCACGACCTGACCGCACTCGATCCGACCCCGCGTCGTCTCGACGGCGGTGATCCGCTCTCCCGAGCGCTCGAAGCCCGTCACCTCCGTGTACGGGTGGATCTCGACGCCGAGCCGATCGGCGCCGCGGGCGTACGCCCAGACGACGGCGTCGTGTCGGATGATGCCCCCTGGCGGGTGGTAGAGGGCGCCGAGGATCGGGTACGGGACGCGATCCGAGAGGTCGAGCTCTGGGCAGAGCTCGCGGATTCGGTCGGGCCCGATGACCTCGGACTCGATCCCGAGGAGCTTGTTCACCTCCGCGCGCTCGTGCGCGACGACGAGGCCGCGGTCCGAGTGCGCGAGCGTCAGGTGCCCGTGCTGGGAGAACATGAGGTTGAAGTCGAGCTCGCCCGAGAGCCGCTCGTAGAGGCGGACGCTCTCGCGGTAGAAGGCGGCGCCCTCGGGCGTGCGGTAGTTCGCGCGGATGATCGTCGTGTTGCGTCCCGACGCGCCCGAGCCGATGTACGAGCGCTCGAGGACGCACACGTCGCGCACCCCGTGGTGCTTCGCGAGGTAGTACGCGGTCGCGAGCCCGTGCGAGCCACCCCCGACGACGACGACCTCGTAGCGGCGCTTCAGCTCTCCCCGCGGCCGCCACATCCGCTTCGGGAAGAAGATCTCCTTCATGCGCCCTCCTCTCCTCCTGAGGCGGAGGCCACTTCCGCCGGCTCGAGTCCTGCGATCGCGTCGAGCACCGCCAGGACGACGTCGTGGGCGAGCTCCTGGGCGACGACGATCCGGAAGCGCTCATCGTCGTCGCGGAGGACGATCGCGGGGACGCGGAGGAAGAGCGGCCCGGCTGCTGGCAGACGCCCGAGGTCGAGGTCGGTGAGGCGGCGCATGAGCGCCTCGCCACGGACGGCGAACGCGGCGTACGCGCCGGTGACGTCGTAGGCTCGAAGCCCGGCCG
>JAVQXS010000171.1:0-4165 GCA_033578065.1 Thermoleophilia bacterium | reverse complement strand
CTGGCTGTCGCTCGAGCTCGCGCTCCGTGGCTGGCACAGCGTCCCCCGCTCCCAGAGCGGTCACCGAGACCGAGCGGCTCTGCCGACGACCAGGCGAGAGGCCTCAGGAGCGGCAGGGAGCCGTGCCCGCGAGGACCGCGCGTGCCGCCGGAGGGATCGGGTCGCCGGGGCCGATGACAGGCTCGACCTCGTTCGCCGACTCGAGTCCCTGGAGCGCTCGCATCGGCGTTCCAGGGTCTGCTCCCTGGCCGTGGTAAACCCTCACCTGCACGCGGCTCGCGAAGAGGACGGGAGCGCCGTCGAAGCTACCGACGGGAGCGCCGCGCACCGTGCGGTGCCTCCAGACGGGATCGGCGGCGACGGCCTCGAGGTGCCAGCAGAGCGGCTGCACCTGGATCTCGAGCGGCGACGCGCAGCCGCCGTCCGAGGAGGGCTCGAGCGGGAAGAAATCGGTCCCGCACGTGCCGTAGACGAATGCCGACAAGCCATCCGGCCGGACGTCGACGTACTCGAGATCCCACCCCTCGAAGCGCTCCCCCAGCCAGTACAGGGGGTAGCCGTCGAAGGTGCGGGCGGACTCGACATCGGGCCCGTCTGCTCCGCACCCGGCGAAGGCGAGGAGCAGCGCGAGAGCCGCCGCGAGACGCCACCTCACCTCGTCAGCGTACGTCGTCTTCGGTGCTCGTGCACGTCGTCCACCGAGAGGTCGTCGGCAGACTTCCGACGTGGCGAGCAGACTGCGGACAGCTGCCGCCGGCGCGGGAGCGGCGGCGATCTGGGCGCTCCAGGAGCCGCTCGACCAGCGCCTCCTCCGCTACGACTACTCCGACGTCGCCGTGCTCGGGAAGGCGATCACCCGCGGGAGCGCGTGGCGACCGATCGGCGTCGCGCTCCACCTCGCGAACGGAGCCCTCTTCGGGCTCGCCTTCCACGAGGCTCGGCGGCGACTCCCGGTGCACGGGAGGACGCTCGCGTTCGGGATGGCGCTCGTCGAGCACGTCGCCCTCTACCCGCTCTGCTCCCTCGTCGATCGCTACCACCCAGCGCGAGGCGAGCCAGGCGTCCCGCCGCTGCTCAGGAGTCCGCGGGCGTTCGCGCAGGCGACGTGGCGCCACGCGCTCTTCGGGCTCGCGCTCGGGCTGCTCGCGGAGCGCTGATCGCGAGGGGCGCTCACGGAACCCTCATCTCCTCGTCGTACGCTTCCACGAGAGGGAGCGGCAGCCGTGAGCCGACACCGAGCCTGGGGAGCATCGCACAGAGACCACCCTCTCCGTGCACGCAACGAGGGTCGAGGGTGGCAGCGGGTCGGCGCTGCCTTCCTGGCGAGCAGCGCCGTGCTCGCGCTCGCCGCTGCCATCGCCCTGCCCGGCAAAGCTACCCCGAGTGCGTCCCGTTCCACCCTCGAGCGCGCCCCGTCCTTCCCTGGAGGCCCGTACTTCGCGATCGGCTGCGGCGTCAGCCACCGCTCGAATGACGACCCCATCGTCTTCCCCGGCGAGCCCGGTCGCTCCCACAACCACACGTTCCTCGGAAACCGGGAGACGGACGCCCTCTCGACGCCCGAGTCGCTCGTCGGCGGGAGGACGACGTGCGACGAGCCCTCAGACGCCTCGGCGTACTGGGTGCCGACGCTCTACGAGCGGGGGCACGCCGTCACCCCGCTCGCCGCGATCGTCTACTACACGAACCGCTCGGGGGGTGAGATCGTCGCCCCGCCGCCCGGGCTCGTGCTCCTCGCCGGAGACGCCGATGCGCGCTCGCGGCAGCCGAAGGGCATCGTCGCCTGGAGCTGCGGCGCGATCGGCGGCCGCCCTCGCTTCCACGTGATCCCAGCTTGTCGACCGAACGAGCTCCTCCAGCTCCAGGTGACGTTCCCGAGCTGTTGGACGGGGCGGTCGCCGGACAGCCCCGACCACCGCCAGCACGTGCGCTACCCGCGAGCGGGAGCGTGCCCCGCCACGCACCCCGTCGCGCTGCCGACGATCTCGCTCATCGTCCTCTACCCGCCCGTCGCACCGAGGACCTCGCAGCTCTCGTCGGGCAGGCTCGGAGCGCACGCCGACTTCCTGAACGGCTGGCGGCAGGAGGTGCTCGAGCGGCTCGTGGCGGAGAGGAGCGTACGGGCGCGACGGTAGCGTGCTCGGTGACGTGGCCCCGAGCACCCTCGCGCACCTCGCTCGCCCTGCGGCTGGCTCCCCGGAGGGTCTCCTCGCGCTCTTCCACGGACGGGGCGCAGACGAGCGCGACCTCTACCCGCTCCTCGACCTCCTCGACCCGAAGCGCCGCCTCCTCGGCGTGACGCCTCGCGGCCCGCTTCAGCTCCCTCCGGGCGGAGCGCACTGGTACGCCGTACGCGAGATCGGCTACCCGGATCCCGCGACGTTCTCCGCCACCCTCCGGCTCGTCTCCGACTGGCTCGATGCGCTGGCCGAGGAGGCAGGCATCCCCCTGTCGCGCGCCGTTCTCGGTGGGTTCTCGCAGGGCGCGGTGATGACGTACGCGCTCGGGCTCGGCGAGGGGCGCCCGCGACCGGCCGCGCTCGTCGCGCTGAGCGGGTTCGTTCCCACCGTCCCCGGCTTCGCCATCGACTTCGCTCCTCCGCTCCCGCCCATCGCGATCGGGCACGGAACGCTCGACGGCGTCATCTCCGTCGAGTGGGGCCGAGCCGCCGCCCGCGAGCTCGCGGCGGCGGGGGCGCAGGTCCTCTATCGGGAGACGCGCGGCCTCGGCCACGGGATCGACCCGCGCTTCCTCGCCGACCTCGCGGAGTGGCTCGAGCGAGCCCTGCCCGCGGGCGCGGGCTCCGCGCGATGACGAGGCTCGCGACGGGCGCCGAGCTCCGGACGACCGGCTCCGGGACGGAGGCGGCCGTCGTCTGCCTGAACGGCGGCCGCAGTCGCCCCGACGAGGGCAACTGGGGCGCGACGGTCGAGTGGCTCGTGCGGCGGCTCGCTCCACGAATCCCGGAGGCGACGTTCGCCGAGGTGCGCTACCGCGTGCGCTCGTGGCGACACCTCGACTCGTGCGTCGAGGACGCCGAGGCGGCGATCGCGGAGCTCGGGGCCGAGCGCACGCTCCTCGTCGGCTTCTCGATGGGCGGGGCGGTCGCGATCTCGGCGGCGCGCGCAGAGTCGGTCGAGGCCGTCGTCGGGCTCGCGCCGTGGATCCCCGACCGCCTCGACCTCTCTCCCCTGCGCGGGCGAGAGCTCGTCGTCGTGCACGGGACGCTCGACCGCTGGCTCCCCGGGATCCCAGGCGTTCCGGCACGGCTCTCGCGGCGCGGCTTCGACCGCGCGCGGGCGCTCGGCGTCGAGGGCCGCTACCACCTCGTTCGCGGAGCGCTCCACGGCGTCGCCCTCCGGCGACCCGGAGGCGGGCTGCTGACCCTCCCGAAGGCCGAGCGGTGGGGGGAGCTCCTCGAGACCGAGCTCCGGCGACTCCTCTGGCAATGACCGTTGTCGATCGGCTCGTCGAGCTCGACGTCGTGCCCGAGCCGATCCTGCGGCGCGCCATCCGAGCGAACCTCCGTCGGCGGCTTCGCCGCGAGCGCGCCCGGAGCGCTGAGGAGCGCCGCGCCTTCGTCGATGGGCTCCGCGCCTCGCCCATCGCGCTCGAGCCGTCGAAGCCGAACGAGCAGCACTACGAGGAGCCGCCGGAGTTCTTCGAGCTCGTCCTCGGACCGCGGCTCAAGTACAGCGCCTGCCTCTGGGAGCCCGGGACGAGCTCCCTGGCAGAGGCGGAGGAGGCGATGCTCGCGCTCACGTGCGAGCGAGCGCGCATCGAGGACGGGATGGAGATCCTCGACCTCGGCTGCGGCTGGGGGTCGTTCAGCCTCTACGCGGCCGAGCGCTTCCCCGGCGCGCGCATCACGGCCGTCTCGAACTCCCGCGTCCAAGGAAGGTGGATCGAGGCTCGGGCGCCGTCCAACGTCGCCGTGGTGACCGCGGATGTCAACGAGCTCACGCTCGATCGCCGCTTCGACCGCGTCGTCTCGATCGAGATGTTCGAGCACCTGCGGAACTACGAGCGCCTCATGGCAGGGATCGCCCGTCTCCTCGACCCGGGAGGGCTGCTCTTCGTCCACCTCTTCTGCCATCGCGAGCTCGCGTACCCGTTCAGCGATGGCTGGATGGCGAGGAACTTCTTCACCGCCGGCCTCATGCCG
>JAVQXS010000170.1:0-4225 GCA_033578065.1 Thermoleophilia bacterium | reverse complement strand
GGTGATCGTGCTCGGTCAGCGCAAGCTCCTCCAGCGTCTCGGCCCGGGGCTCATGCACGCATGCATCTTCTGGGGCTTCCTCGTCCTCCTGCCGACCATCCCGATCGCAGCGGCCGACGCGCTCGATCCCACGCCTGGCCTCCCCGAGGGGTTCCCGCTCGCCTGGCTCGAGCGGCAGGGCTCGTACGCGCTCCTCGTCGATCTCTTCTGCGTCCTCGTGCTCGCCGGCGTCGGCGCGGCCTTCTGGATCCGGAAGGTGCAGCGGCCCCGCCGCTTCGAGGGAAGCCACCTCCGCGAGGCCGACCTCATCCTCGCGCTCATCGCCGGCATCGTCGTCACCCTCCTCCTCTGGCGAGCTGCCCAGATCGCGCTCGGCGTCGCGACCTGGCCCCCTCGCTCCTCGCCCGTCTCCGACCTCCTCTCCGGGCTCTTCGGAGAGGGCCAAGCGACCGAGGGCGCCGAGCGCGCGCTCGTCTGGGCGCACCTCGCGCTCATCTGCGCGTTCCTCGTCTACCTCCCGTACTCGAAGCACCTCCACATCGTCACCGCCGCCATCAACGTCTTCTTCTCGCGGACGCGGCAGCGCGGTCGGCTCGAGCCGCTCCGCTTCGACCTCCCCGAGGAGGAGCTCCGCTTCGGCGCCGGGACGGCGCGTGACCTCACGTGGAAGGCCGTGCTCGACACGCTCTCCTGCACCGAGTGCGGCCGCTGCCAGGACGTCTGCCCCGCGTACGCGACCGGCAAGGCGCTCTCGCCGAAGCTCCTCGTCATGGACCTCCGCGACCACCTCCTCGCCGAGGGCCCGAGGGCCCTCGCCGATCCGGGCTACACGCCTCCTGCGCTCGTCCCCGGCGCCGTCTCCGACGAGGTCGTCTGGGATTGCGTCACCTGCGGGGCATGCGTGCACGAGTGCCCAGTCACCATCGAGCACGTCGATCACGTCGTCGACCTGCGCCGCCACCTCGTCATGGTCGAGTCACGCTTCCCCACCGAGGCCGAGCAGATGCTCCGCGACGTCGAGCGCGCTGGGAACCCCTGGGGCAAGCCGCAGGCCGAGCGCGGGAGGTGGGCGGAGGAGACCGGCGTGCGCGTACTCACGCCAGGAGAGCCGGCGCCCGAGATCCTCTACTGGGTCGGGTGCGCCGGCTCCTTCGACGAGCGCGCGCGCCGCTCCGCCGAGGCGACCGCCAGGCTCCTCGTCACGGCCGGCCTCGACGTCGCCATCCTCGGGCCTAGAGAGGCGTGCACAGGCGATCCCGCTCGGCGGATGGGGAACGAGTACGTCTTCCAGGCGCTCGCCGAGCAGAACGTCGCGACGCTCGCGGAGGTGGGCGCGAGCACCATCGTCGCGAGCTGCCCGCACTGCTTCAACACGCTCGCGAACGAGTACCCAGACGTCGGCGGACGGTATCGGGTGCTCCACCACACGGAGCTCCTTGCGGAGCTCGTGCAGGAGGGACGACTCGCGCCGCTCCCGAGCGAGGAGACGGTGACGTACCACGACTCCTGCTACCTCGCCCGCCACAACGACGTCCTCGCCGCCCCCCGCGAGCTCCTCTCCCGGATCGGGAGGCCGCTCGAGATGCGACGCTCCGGGAGACGCACCTTCTGCTGCGGAGCAGGCGGAGCGCACATGTGGATGGAGGAGCGAGGGCGACCGATCAACGAGGAGCGGGTGCGAGAGGCGACGGAGACGGGAGCGGAGACCCTCGCCGTCGCCTGTCCCTTCTGCACGCTCATGCTCGACGACGGCGCCCGCCAGTCGGGAGTCGAGCTGCGGGTCGCCGATCTCTCGACGCTCCTGCTCGAGGCGGTGGAGCGCCGATGAGCGAGCGAGGCTGGGACGTCGTCATCGTCGGAGGTGGCTCCGCCGGCTGCGTCCTCGCGAACCGCCTCTCCGCGGACCCGGCGACCCGCGTTCTCGTCCTCGAGGCGGGGCGGAAGGACGCGCTCTGGGACGTGTACATCCACATGCCGGCAGCGCTCTCCTTCCCGATCGGCAACCGCCGCTACGACTGGTGCTACACCTCGGAGCCGGAGCCCGCCATGGGCGGTCGGCGCGTCGCGCATGCCCGCGGCAAGGTCCTCGGCGGCTCGAGCTCGATCAACGGGATGATCTTCCAGCGGGGGAATCCGCTCGACTACGAGAAGTGGGCCTCGCAGCCCGGCCTCGAGCGCTGGAGCTACGCGCACTGCCTCCCCTACTTCAAGCGCATGGAGACGTGCCTCGCGGGGGCGGATGCCTACCGCGGCGGGGACGGTCCGCTCATCGTCGAGCGCGGGCCAGCCTCGAGTCCCCTCTTCCGCGCCTTCTTCGAGGCGGTGCAGCAGGCCGGGTACGAGCTCACGAGCGACGTGAACGGGTACCGACAGGAGGGCTTCGCAGCCTTCGACCGCAACCTCCACCGCGGGCGACGGCTCAGCGCGGCGCGCGCGTACCTGCACCCTGTCCTCCGCCGACCGAACCTCGAGGTGCGCTGTCGGACGTTCGTCACCCGCGTCCTCCTCGAGGGGACACGCGCCGTCGGGGTGGAGGTGACGCACGGCCGGACGCTCGAGCGCGTCCCAGCAGGCGAGGTGATCCTCTGCGGCGGCGCGATCAACTCGCCGCAGCTCCTCCAGCTCTCGGGAATCGGCGACCCCGACCACCTGCGCTCGGTCGGCGTCACGCCGGCGCACGAGCTCCCGGGCGTCGGCGAGAACCTCCAGGACCACCTCGAGGTGTACGTCCAGCACGCGTGCACGAAGCCCGTCTCCGTCGCCCCGGCCCTCAAGTGGCGGAACCGGCCCTGGGTCGGGCTCCGCTGGCTCCTCTTCCGAAGCGGTCCGGGAGCGACGAACCACTTCGAGGCCGGCGGCTTCGTCCGCTCGAACGACGACGTCGCCTACCCGAACCTCATGTTCCACTTCCTCCCGCTCGCCATCCGCTACGACGGCTCGCAGCCTGCGGGTGGACACGGGTACCAGGTGCACGTGGGCCCGATGAGCTCCGATGCCCGCGGCTTCGTCCGCATCCGCTCGGGCGACCCGCGCGTCTACCCCGCGCTTCGGTTCAACTACCTCTCGACCGAGCAGGATCGCCGGGAGTGGGTGGAGGCAGTCCGCTGCGCGCGCCACATCCTCGGCCAGCCCGCGTTCGCCGACTACGACGGCGGCGAGCTCTCCCCCGGTCCCGGGGTCGAGACGGACGAGGAGATCCTCGACTGGGTCGCGCGGGACGCGGAGACGGCGCTCCATCCCTCCTGCACCTGCCGCATGGGCCTCGACGAGCTCGCGGTCGTCCATCCGGACACGCTGCGCGTGCACGGGCTCGAGGGGCTGCGCGTCGTCGATGCCTCCGTCATGCCCTTCATCACGAACGCGAACATCTACGCCCCCGTGATCATGATCGCGGAGAAGGCCGCCGACCTCATCCTCGGCCTCGAGCCGCTCCCGCCCGAGCACGTCCCCTTCTACCGGCACGAGCCGGGAGGCGCGAGCGTCAGCGGCTCTCGCGTCGAAGCGAGCGGCTGACCGCCTGGGCGGCCGCCACGACCTCGGACGCGACCCGCTCCTCCTCGCCAGGCGGCGGGAAGCGGTACGAAGGGCCGTGGACGTGGATCGCCGCGACCGCGTGCCCGCGGGCGTCCCGGATCGGCGCCGCCACCGAGGTGATCCCCTCCGCGTACTCCTCGCGCCCCCACGCGTAGCCCACGCGACGAGCCTCCTCGAGCCGGGCGCGGAGCGCGTCGGGATCGGTCGTCGTGCGAGGGGTGAGCGCGACGAGCCCGCGCCCCAGGTACGCGCCGAGCGCGCGCTCGGGCCACTCAGCGAGGAGGACGAGCCCGGAGGGCACCGTGTGGAGAGGAGCCCGCGTGCCCGTCCAGTCGCGTACCTGCACCGGGTGGTCGCACTCGACTTGGTCGACGTAGACGACGTCGTGCCCGTCCGGGAGCGCGAGCCCTGCGTCCTCGCCGAGCGCGCGGACCAAGGCAGCGAGGTGGGGGCGAGCGAGGGCAGCGAGGCTCCGCGCGGCCGACATCGGCTCGGCGAGGGCGACGACCCGAGGGCCGACGCGCCAGCGACGCCGCTCGTCCCGCTCGACCGCGCCGAGGCGCTCGAGCGACGAGAGCAGCCTCGCCGTCGTGCTCTTCGGGAGGTCGAGCCGCTCCGCGAGCGCCGTCAGGCCGGCGGGGCGCTCGGCGACGGCCTCGAGGAGCGCGAACGCACGCTCGACCGACTGGAC